>DFIB01000082.1 GCA_002371375.1 Mageeibacillus sp. UBA3708
AATTTAGATTCACAAAGTTACTGCGCACTCCACCAATACCTACTTCACGACGACATGTTCCTTTGTTATAAGAGCAATTATATTAGCCAGCATTATCCTGATCAGATCAGGCCCCGGCATGTAATTCTCATCACCGGAACTGACAAACACATCCCTGCCCAGGTAGATTCCGGCCTGATAGTTATTCTTCATTTTGTCCATGTTTTTCTGAACATACCACGGGTCCTGGCACTTACCATAGTATTCGAAGAGCACGCATCTGTTGTATTCCCTGAAAACAATTGCAAAGTCGTAAGTCACGAACCTGTCGTTGACAGTGACCGTTACATCGTATTTGTACTCCAGGCCCAATTCCTGCAGGAATGTCGCAAAGAACATCTCGGCGCGGGAGCGAAAGTACCGGCCGTCGAAGTAGTATTCGGTCTTCTTCTGCAGTTTGCAGGAACTGTCTTCGAGATTGTCAAAGAAAATTGAATCAAGTCTGCCCGGGAGTTGAAGGATATCGTAGTTGAGCTCACGGACTTTATTTGTACAGTGCTTAAGCATACCATCGACTTGCTTCAGCGACTCGCCGATCCGGCGACGCCTCTCATATATCTCGACAAGCTTCTTTCCCCGTACTGACGATCTGCTAATCTCGCGATAGGTATGTTTATCAGCTTCATACACCCTGTAGACCTCATAATTTCCCCGCCTCCCGGACTTTACTACAGGCAGGGCAGCAAGCGATCTCTCAAGGTAGTTTTTCCTGACGACCAGGAATTCGATCGGCAACATATTCTGCCACATTCTTATCACCTCCAAGTATTGGATTTGCCTCACCATACCACGGATCCGGCGCAGAAAATCTCCGAAATAATACGAATTAAAGACAAATTGTAATTTTTTGCATTCTGAACAATCGGCAATAATCCAAGACAAAATGGAATTGTAAAAAACAGGATTTATGTTATATTTCTCTGTAGTATGCATTATTATGTTTTCCAATATGGGGGAATTATTAAGATATGGCAAATGATGTAATGAACGGGCAGGAGGAGATAGATCTTCTTAAGCTTCTGCAGGCAATGTGGAAGAAGGCCTGGATTATACTTGCTACCGCTATTCTTGGCGGAAGTTTATTTTTGGTATACACGATCTTCTTCGTGACACCGCAGTACAGGTCTTCGGCACTCCTTTATGTAAACAATGCGGTCAGCATCGGCAACACTAAGGTCAGCATCTCCAGCTCGGATATTTACGCATCCAACTCTCTTGTTGATACTTTTAGCGTAATCCTTAAGAGCCGCAATACTCTTGAGGAGGCGATTCTGGAGGGGCAGCTCCCTTACTCTTATGATCAGCTGGTGAACATGGTATCCGGAAGTGCCGAAGGAGACACGTCCGTATTCAAGATAACGGTTGTTGACAAGGATCCAGAGATGGCTGCACATATTGCCAATACGATCGTTGAGGTAATCATTGACAAGATCTCGAAGATCATCGAGGGAAGTTCGGTTAAGATCGTTGACAGTGCCGTTCCGCCGAGAGCAGCTTTCGCGCCGAGCTATACGAAGAATACGGCGATCGGAATGTTACTCGGATTTGTTATAGCAGCAGGAATAATAATCCTTCGCACTCTTATGGATAATACGATCAGGGAAGAAGAGTATCTGCTCGAGAATTACAAGAATATCCCTGTATTGTCCAGCATCCCGAACCTGGCTGAGAGCTCGGAAGGCGGCTATTACGGATACGGTAAGTCTTATGCAAAGTCCAGCGACAGGGCACGCAATGCAGCGAAGCAGAGGCAGGCCCGGGAGCAGGAAGAGCGCAGGAAGGCGACCTCATTAGAAAAGGAAGAAGCGGCTTTTGTTGAATCTGACGTTGATGATTCTCTTTTCGTATTTAACGGTGATACCGATTCCGGGAAGGAGGGCAAATAATGGCTTCGGGTAATAATACAAAAGATATCAGTGCCGAGATTAAGAGGTTCGTCGGGCCTAAGCTCAACTTCGAGGGAAGAGAGGCTTACAATCTTCTGAGAACCAATCTCATGTTCTCGGTTAAGCGTAATAACCGTAAGGCCAGAGTTATCGGCGTTACGAGTTCGGTTCACGGCGAGGGCAAGAGCCTTACGACCATCAACCTTGCATATTCAATCGCCGAGAGCGGCAAGAAAGTAATCCTCGTTGAGTGCGACCTGCGTCTGCCCACATTGAGAAAGAAGCTGGGTCTGCCCAAGACTACCGGTCTGTCTAACCTTCTGGCCGGCATCAACAGCGAGAATGCGACGCTCCACAAGGACGTATTGATCAAGAATTTCGACGTGGTGCAGGCAGGAGACATCCCGCCGAATCCTTCAGAGCTCCTGGGCTCCAACCAGTTCACCGTGCTCATTGACAATCTTGCCGAGAGCTATGATGTCATCATCCTCGACCTGCCTCCCGTAGGCGAGGTGTCCGATGCACTCGTAGCTTCCAAGGTAACGGACGGAATCATAGTTGTTGTCAGGAATGATTACACGGTATCCTCCGTGCTTGACTATTCCTTGAGACAGCTCGAGCTCGTCAATGCAAAGGTCATCGGCTTTGTGTACAACGGTGCCGAGGCGAAGTCCAGACGCTATAAATATGGCTACAAGAAGTACGGATACAAATACGGCGCCAAGTCCGAGTCTGTTCATGCAAAGAACAAGAAGTAATCACTATGGTTGATGTCCATTGCCACATTCTTCCGGGCGTCGACGATGGCAGCCGCAGTGTTGCTATGTCTCTCGAGATGATCAAATGTTCGGCCGCCCAGGGCGTGGGCGCCATAGTGTTTACGCCGCATTTCTATGCCGATATGGATTCGCCGGAGACTTTCCTGGCGAGAAGAAATAATGCTTATGCAACCCTCTTGAAAGCGTTACATGAGCATCCGATTCCGGATTGTCCTGGTTTTGCTTTGGGTTCTGAAGTTCATTTTTTCAGGGGAATCAGCAGGAGTAATGCTCCGGAGAAGCTCTGCTTTGGAAACTCAGGCTATGTGCTTATAGAGATGCCTTTCAGGGCATGGCAGCCGCAGATGATATCCGAGATTGAAGAAATAAGCAAAGTTTTGGGCCTCAGAGTGATAATTGCGCATATTGAACGTTATCTCGACCAGGATAAGAAGCTCGTAAGGCGCCTCATAGACAATCCTGACCTGATAATACAATCTAATGGGGAGTTCTTTACGCAGAAGTCTACTTCAAGGCTTGCACTCAAGATGCTCAAGGCCGGGCAGATCGACCTGCTCGGCTCGGATTGCCACAATCTTGACTCAAGACGCCCCAATTTATCTGAGGCATTTGATATAATAGATAATAAGCTTGGTTCAAGATACACTGACAGGCTCATAAGGAACGGAAGAGCAGTATTTGAAGAGGTGACGGATGTTTAACAAGAGGATCACATGGATAATCTTATCGGCGGTAATGTTCATATCTGCCGGCGTGCTCATTTTCTATTTCCTGTGGGCTAACGGGTTCATCGCCCCGCCTGATGTATCCCCAACCACGGAATATGCCGAATTTACATACCCCTCTCTCGATTCTACTGAGCATCTGACACCCGACGGAGTCATCAAAAGACTCGATCCGGAACATAAGGGGACAGTTGACCAGGACAAGAATCCTGTTAATTTTGAGGAATTACAGGCGATGAATCCTGATATTATCGGGTGGATCCACATGTCGAGTCCGTTCATCAGCCAGCCAATCCTGAGGAGCCCGACCAACGATTCATATTATCTGTCACACAACGCATCCAAGAAATATGACAAAGCAGGTTCACTTTTTATCGAGCACAAATATAACGGAACCGACTTCGAGGACATGTGCACCATTATATATGGCCACAGAATGAGCAACGGCGCTATGTTCGGGAATCTTCAGGCCACAATGAACAAATTGGATCTGTCTGCTAATACGCAATATATAGTAATTTATTTACCAGATAATGTTAAAATTTATCAAATTTGTGCAACAATAGTGCGTGACAAACGTCATATATTGTATTACAATAACTTCGATAGTGAGTCATCCTATTCTTCGTTCATTGACGAGGTTTACAGTTCAAGAGGTAAGAATGTAGAACTCGTGGATGATGCGAAGCCGGAGTACGGAGATAAGCTTCTCATCTTATCAACGTGCCTTCGTGGGGATAGGACCCAGAGATTTTTAGTTATTGCAAAAGAAATAGGTGGAGACTCTCAGAGTCAGCCTGTTGATTAAGGAGGAATTGACTAATGAGCAAGAAGAGATTTATGGCTTTACCTGCAATCGCACTTGTAGTTTCTATGATGGCGGCATCAGCATTTGCAGCAAGTCCTACGCCCGGTACGCATCCTGTCAAGGTTGTTGGTAACCTTACAGCGGATGAGATCATCATCATCGATGGTGAGGATATTGAAGGTGTAATGGGTAAGAAAGCTACAGACCTTGGATTCACAGCAGATGAGCTTCAGAGCGAAGTCGATAAGGTTGACAAGAATATCAAGGCTGCTGATCTTGAAGTTTACGTGACATTCGGTGCTTACCTGTTATCAGACTATGAGGCTAACGGACCCGAGGCTAAGGGTTCTGAGAGACATGTTGATCTCGGCGGCGAGAACACAATCACAGTAAGTTGCCCTTCTGAGTCAACAGATGCAGTTCTCGTGTTCCACTACGAGGAAGGCTCATGGAAGATCGTTGGTAAGGCTGACAGCACAAAAACAGTTACATTCACAGTAAGCTATCTCTCACCTTTCGCAGTTGCTAAGGCTTCAGCTCCTTCTTCTGCTCAGACAGGCGAGTATGCCGGAGCATACATCGTGATGGTTGCTGTAGCACTCGTTGCTGCAGGTGCAATCTTTGCGATTCGTGCTAAGAAGGCTACAAAATAATCAATAATCTTGATTACTAACCGCAGCGGTCTCGAGAGAGGTCGCTGTTTTTTTTATGGTTGTTCGCAGAATCGGTGGGATTATGCCGGAAGAACGGACTGAAAGAGCGGGCCGGAAGAACTGGCCGGAGGAGCCCGGCTGAAAGATCCGGCCGGAATAACACCCAATAGTGACACCCCGGGTGTTCCTTTTGCGGGTTATTTTATGCTGATCCGGCCGGAAGAACACCCAACAGTGGCACCCCGGGTGTTCCTTTTGCGGGTTATTTTATGCTAATCCGGCCGGAAGAACACCCAATAGTGACACCCCGGGTGTTCCTTTTGCGGGTTATTTTATGCTAATCCGGCCGGAAGAACACCCAACAGTGACACCCCGGGTGTTCCTTTTGCGGGTTATTTTATGCTGATCCGACCAAAAGAACACCCAACAGTGACACCCCGGGTGTTCCTTTTGCGGGTTGTTTTATACTGATCCGGCCGGAATAACACCCAATAGTGACACCCCGGGTGTTCCTTTTGCGGGTTATTTTATGCTGATCCGACCAAAAGAACACCCAATAGTGACACCCCGGGTGTTCCCTCTGCGGGTTATTTTATGCTAATCCGGCCGGAAGAACACCCAATAGTGACACCCCGGGTGTTCCTTTTGCGGGTTATTTTGCGTAACGCAACTCGGCACACGTGAATGTAGACTACATCAGACTCGTCCCCCACGTGGCTTCCATAATCTGTTATAATACTCGCATGGCAAAGAGACTTACAAAAGAGAATTTATTTAAGATCGGTGCTCTGGTACTGACAGTGGCCGCATTTGCTGGCGCGGTTTTTGCCGTGAGCAAGATCATGGCCGGGAGGAACGAAGGCACACCTGTGCATACAGGGAACGGCAAGCAGGTATTCACCCACGACGGCAAGGATTACTATCTTAATGACAATATTGAGACGATTCTGGTCATGGGTATTGACACCGATGAGAACATCGGTCAGACCGGTAAATATGTCAACAACTCGCAGGCAGACGTCATTTATCTTTTTGTAATAGACAACAAGGCTAAGACATACAGGACACTTCAGCTGAACCGTAATACCATAACAGGGATCAAGACGCTGAGTGCTGACGGACGTGATACCGGAATAACGAATATGCAGCTCTCACTGTCACATTCCTACGGCAGGGATGACAGCGACAGGTGCCTTAATACGGTCGATGCCGTGTCGGCGCTCCTTTATGATATCGACATAGACCATTACGTATCTCTGACTATGGATGCTATACCTGTTCTTAACGACAGTGTCGGCGGTGTTACTGTGACAGTTCCGGAGGATATGACAGCAGCGGATCCCTCATTCGTTAAGGGGGCAACTGTGACCCTTCACGGTGACCAGGCCGAGAAGTTTGTCCGTTCCAGAATGAGCCTTCCCAACGATACAAACGAGTTCAGAATGCAGCGTCAGCAGCTCTTCATGAGTGACTGGCGTGACAAGGTCAACAGCAAGATTGGCGGCGATCTTGGCTTTGCACTCAACATGATACTCGACATATCGCCTTACATGGTAAGCGACATGTCTGTCAATGCACTTGCCGATTTTGCCAATACCCTGTCTGATTACGAGGATCTCGGATCCATGAGCCCCGAGGGAGAAGTCAGGGACGGAGAGCTGTTCAAGGAATTCATTGTTGACCGGGTTGACCTGGAGAATAAAGTCGTTGACCTGTTCTACAAAGAGGCAAACGGCTGATGTGGTATGTTATCTGGACGTCCACATCCCGCGAGGATTCCGGCGCGCGGCTTATGAAAGAGCGGCTCGAAGGCCTTATAGACAGGGTGTTTGTTCCCAAGAGGACCATCAGCCGCAAGTACGGCAAGGAGTGGCGCCTCGTGCAATCGGCACTCTTCCCGGGCTATTTCTTCATCGACACTTCGAAAGACCGTATTGAAGAAGTCGCCACGAGACTCAGATTCTTCTCCGATTTCAACATAGTGCTCTCCACTGACGGGGACTTCCTGCCGCTTACCGAGGAGGAATCGGCATTTGCCGAGCGCCTCTATAACGAAGGCGGCAACTTCGACATGTCGGTCGGAATAATCGTCGGCGACAAGATAAAGGTCACCGGCGGCCCCCTTATCGGTCTCGAGGGCCACATCACCAAGATCAACCGCCACAAGAGGATCGCATACGTCGATATCAACATGTTCGGCAAAAAGACAAGAGCCGTGGTCGGCCTTGAGATAGTCGAGAAGCGCTGACAAACCTTAGAAAAGATTACAAATTTTCCGATTTTCGTATCAATTCGGAGATTTTCTCACTTGATTCTCTGATAGTATGTGCTCACAGGACACCGGCCGGTTCCTCTAAATCTACACAAGGAGGAACAATAATGAGTCTGACTAGATATGACATTGAACAATTATGCCTGTTTGACGATGAGATGTTCAGACAGTGTCTTATGGACTGCCCGGAAGGTGTCGAGTACATCATCCGGACCATTCTTGACATGCCTACACTCAAGGTCATCAGTCACAGTGTCCAGAGGGTAATCGAGAACAGGAACTACCGTTCCATCCGCCTTGACGTCTACGCGGAGGATACAGAGCACAACAAGTACAACATCGAGATCCAGAAGGGAAGAACAAACGAACTGCCGCAGCGTGCCAGATACTACTCATCCCTTATCGATGCAAGGACCACACTGAAGCCTAATTCAAAGTTCACCGAACTTCCAAGATCCTATGTAATATTCATCTGTTCAGATGATATAATGGAATCAAAGGAGGCACTCAGGTGGTACACCCGCAGGTGCCTGTCGACAGGAACTGAACTGGGCGACGGATCCAACATCATAATAGTGAACGGGTCCTACAAGGGAAGAGATAAGATAGGGCGTCTCATCAGAGATCTTCACGAGACCGATCCGGCAAAAGTCGGGAATGCCATTTTAAGAAGGCAGATGGAAATGATCAAGAGCGAAGAAGGGGGAAAAGGTAAGATGGTAGTAACACATTTTGATAAACTGATGCAGAAGGAAAGAGAAGAAGGATTGGCTGAGGGTAAAGCAGAAGGAAAAGTCGAGGAGGCACTCGATACAGCAAAGAGGATGCTGTCCAAGGGCAAACTATCAGTGGAAGAGATTGCTGAATACTCTGATCTTCCAATCGACAAGGTCAAAGAACTCGCAGATTCCATGACAGCCTGAACGCCCGGGCCATCAGGACGATAACCGGTCAGGATACCGTCGGGAATAGAAGAACAAAACACCAAAGTTTTCCACGCGAGTTAAGCCGCGTCAGCGGGTTACGCTGTTCGAGACGTGGAAATATGTGAAGGAATGTTTGCTGATATGGCAAAAATCCGTAATTTTTTTTGTATTAATTCGCCCGGGAATCTGTTTTGATGTCTGAAGTATCAGAGTGGATGAGTTCAGGGACTGTGGCATTTCAAAGATTCGGCATGTTTTTGGCACTAATAGAAATATTTGTGAGTATTCATGATAATTTGTGGTATTCACCGATAACAGGTCAGTATAATCACGAATCTCTGCATAAAAGCAAATAATCCTCTTGTACTTTATTATTATAATAT
>DFIB01000033.1 GCA_002371375.1 Mageeibacillus sp. UBA3708
AACCATGGTATCAAGGGCGGCCTCAAGGGCGCTCAGACAAGAGAGAAGGCTGCAGTTGAGTGCGGTTACTGGCACCTCTACAGATTTAATCCTACTCTTGCTGCCGAGGGCAAGAATCCGTTCACTCTCGACTCCAAGGAACCTAACCTTGACGGTTTCGTAGACTTCCTGAAGGCTGAGGTAAGATACAACTCACTCTACAAGAAGTATCCTGCAGAGGTAGTTGACTCCATGTTCGAGAAGACAAAGGGCGACGCTATAGAGAGACTTAACAGCTACAAGAGAAAGGCTGCCAACATCGAGGTATAACACTCGTGACCGACGGCGGACAGCGGTTAATAACATCACAGACAGATCTCCCCGACATATTTGTTATCAAATATGCCGGGGGGCTTTCTGCTGATGCACTATATGCCTATCTGTGGATCAATACTTTCTACCGCGGCAAGAACTTTGACTTGAAGGCGTTATATGATACGGCCATTCTGTCCAAAGCCAACACCGATAAGGCGCTTGCTGAGCTTGTTGCCGCAGACCTCCTGGTCAGATCAGGGAACAGTTTCCATATGACCGATCTGATACACAGGGAGATCGACGAGTACATCAGGTATGAGAAGGCATTATCCTCTTCAGGAGGCGGTGTTCCGGATGACATGTCGGAACGCAATATGCTCGCAGAGAGCATTCAGGACACATTCTTCCAGGGGAAGATGGCATATACTTTTTATTCACTTATAGACAAATGTCTGTTCGAGTATAAGTTCGAACAGACAGTCGTCTATAATCTTTTTCAGGAAGGTCTGGAACAGGGGAAAGTCAGGAATATAGGCGAGATGAGGAATCTTGCCAGAAGATGGTACGATAAGGGATATGTGACTGCGGCAGCTTTTGCCGAATATAAGAAGACATCCAAAGAGATCAAACATACACAGGAAGTCCTTGGCAAGCTGATGCGCAAGCGGCTTGACGGACTTGATATAGAGAGGATCGAGAAGTGGATAATCGATCTTAACTGCTCTTCGGAACTCATAGAATACGCTTACAGGTGCAACGAATACAGGAATGTAATAAGGCTCTCACATGTTGAGGACACACTCGTGAAGTGGACATCTTCCGGGATTACGACAGTTGATGAAGCGGCAAAGTTCGAGGAAGAGAAGCACAGCGAGAACAAGCGCAAGAGCGACAGGCGTAAAGGGCGGCATTCAGGTGCGGTAACAGGTGCGGAAGCCGGTATAGAATTGACGGCGCCTGAGTCGACAACGCCTGAAGAGGACAGGCCGGCATTCGGCTCAGCCGGTGAAGAAGGAGATTCATCGGAAATTGACGATATTCTCGATATTTTCGGAGGGAGTGATGAATAATGGTTAGTATTAGAGATCTGATAACATCATCGAACTCCGATGTAAGAGCGTCCCGTGAGATTGCCCGCGATAAGACGGTCAGGCAGGTATATGACAGTTACCCGGAGCTTGAGAAGATCGATAGCGATATCGTGGCTGCAAGAGCCACGGAGCTGATCGCGGTAATTGACAATAACGTAGTGGAGCAGAACCACAGCAGGGCATTGACGAGCCAGCTCCGTGACAAGAGGGAGAGGTTTATATCACGCAATGATATCGATCCTCATTTCGACGAGGAGAAGGTAATCTGTGACATCTGCAAGGATACAGGGTTCTATCAGAACAAAGGCGGTATGATGCAGGTCTGCAGGTGCAGACAGGAAGATATCGAGGAGTGCTACAGGCTGTCAGGACTTGAGGACTACAGTCTTATTAAGCTGGAGAATTACAAGGACGATCATTTCGGCAGGAAGGCACACCGCATGGCTATGAGAAGGGAACTTGTCGAACTCGTCGTAAAGGGAGATAAGTCAGGGGAACACTGCATTAACATACTGTGTGACGGGGTTCAGACGGGTAAGACTTTCCTTGCCGTCTATATCGTCAAGCTGGCGATCAATCTCGGACACAGTGCATATTATCTGAGGCTTGATGAGCTGGCCGGCAAGTATGATGATGAGCTTGATGATTATAAGGACTCCGATCTTCTTGTGATCGATGATTATATTGCCAACATGACAATGACCGGAATGATCGGAACAAGACTTAATTCCATTCTTGAATCAAGGATCGCCAGAGGACTGCCTGTGATAATCGTCACTTCTTTCCCCGTGACGTCCCTGATAGCCGAGAGCGATGTGCGTATTGCAGGCAAGCTCAAGAGGGCTCACATAATAGCCGAGGATAAAGGCAGGAGCAAATGAGGATACTGAGCGGTATCGATATCGTTGAGATAGACAGGATAGGGAAGAGCATCGACAGACAGGGCGATGCTTTTATAAACAGGGTATTTACACATGATGAGCAGGAATACTGCAACAGGCTGACAGGCATAAGACGTATGGAGAGTTATGCTGCACGTTTTGCCGCAAAGGAAGCTGCGGGCAAGGCTCTCGGGACCGGGATAATGGCTGAGGGGATCTCACTTACGGATATCGGAATAATCAATGATGTCAAGGGCGCTCCGAGGTTATCCCTTACGGGCAAAGCCCGGCAGAAGGCAGATGACTACGGTGTTTTTGATATGTCTCTGAGCCTGAGTCATGACGGCGGATATGCGATAGCCGTATGCAGTATGCTGGCAGAAGGCGGGGAGCCGTCATGAAGAAGAGCGGCAACAGAAATAAAGCTCCGAAGAGTATCTTTGAGAGGTTTACCACAAGGCAGGGTGAGTCTCCGATAAGCGGGTCAGTTGAGGATTCGTCCAAAGTTAGGCATGTGGAGAACCCCGTTAACCTGCCATTCCTGGAAGGGGCAGGCCGTCACGATGAATCTGAATCTGATTACGGGCATGCCGAGGATATGAGCAAGTGGGGTATAGACTCTAAGCAAGCTACTCTCAGATCGAGGAAACGCAATATTTTTATCGGCTTCGGAATAGCCGTAGGAGTCATGATCTTCGTGCTCGCAGGCGTGTTCTTTATATTCCCGCGGATATTGCCGAAGCTTTTTGAGGGAAGCAACATAGAGCTTTTCGTTCAGAAACAGGTGAATTACGTATATACGGATCCGAACTACAGAGTCATCAACCGCCCCGAGGTCAGTGTTTATGTATCTCCAGATGTGACATCCGACAGGATCACACAGGTCCTGTACAACGAGGTTGTTAAGCTTGTCGATGCGAATGTGATCAACGGCTTTGTGATGATAGAAACAACAGACGGCGTGACAGGCTATATTGCAGATAAAACGTTCATATCCTCGATGGATTCAGTGGAGCCGGATCTGTATCAGTATAAGCTTGTAATTTCAGACCCGTTCAAGAATATCATGACTCATGCCAGCAACGGAACACTCATTACAAGAACATTGATGAACACTGTACTTTACGGCAACGTCAAGAAAGACGGTGTCTACCAGGTGACGTTGCCCGGCGGTGATACGGGCTGGGTAGGTTCGTCCGGGGTTATCGAGATCGGAACAAGGTCGAAGACTGATATTGTATCGAGCAGATACTTTGTATCCTCAGTGCTGACATTTGTCAATTCGATGTACCTTGACGACGGCCTTACGATGAAAGGCGCTTCAGTTAACGGAATTGCATATGTGTGTTCGTCCGTAAACGGTATCACCCTCCCAAGATCAATGGAGGAGCAGGCAAAGCTCGGTACTGTAATAGAGATGCACAGAGATGCTGTTAACAATAATCTCGTTGTTGAAGATATCCACCCGGGTGATTTTGTCTTTCTCAGGGGCCCTAATGACCCTGAAGGCAGCACCGTTATCAGGGAAATGGCGATCTGCACTGATACGGGAACGTTCTTCATGATATCTCCTACCAAGACTACGGTAAAGCTCAGACAGTTCAATTCCGGCAACGCTTTCTATGAGAGGATAATCACAGTCAGGAGATTTTTTGAAGAGGATTAAAAAGGTGTTGCATCCGTCCGTTTCCTATGATATTATCTTTAGGCACTTTAAAGACTAATAGGAGGTGTTACCATGGCTAAGTGTGAGGTTTGCCAGAAGGATATGTTCTTCGGCAGAAAGATCAGAATTACACGTTCACAGATTTCTCGTCGTGCACTTACACAGCAGAAGGCAAATGTCCAGAAGGTTAAGGTTGTTGTTGACGGCACCCCTAAGACAATGCATGTATGCACACGCTGCCTGCGTTCAGGTAAGGTCGAGAGAGCTTGATCCTAGTAAGTTTTTGATTACAGATATAAGAGGTGTCCCGCAATGAGACACCTTTCTTATTTTAAGGCAAGATATAGACGCTGCAAAATAAAGGTTCTTCTTAGCAGAATTGTTTATAAAGAACCAAAACAAAACCTCCGGAGCGTCACGGCTCCGGAGGCAGTTTATTTGTAAGGCTGATATTTACTTCTGTGGAACTTCGATGACGGATTTGCCGCCCATATACATTCTGAGGGGCTCCGGGATCCTGATGCTTCCGTCCTCATTCAGGTTGTTCTCAAGGAAAGCGATGAGCATTCTCGGAGGTGCAACACATGTGTTATTCAGGGTGTGAGCCAGATAATTGCCGTTCTCGCCCTTGATCCTGATGCCGAGACGTCTTGCCTGTGCATCACCTAAGTTGGAGCACGAACCTACCTCGAAATACTTCTGCTGCCTCGGAGACCACGCCTCTACATCGCAGCTCTTGACCTTGAGATCGGCAAGGTCGCCTGAACAGCACTCGAGTGTTCTTACGGGAATATCCAGCGAGCGGAAATAATCAACCGTATTCTTCCAGAGGATGTCGTACCACTTCTTGGAATCCTCCGGCTTGCAGACTACGATCATCTCCT
>DFIB01000096.1 GCA_002371375.1 Mageeibacillus sp. UBA3708
ATCAGGTATACCACACATTAAAGAAGGAAAACCCGGATAAACTGACCGTTGCCGGGTGCTGGGTACATGCCAAAAGGAAATATGCTGAGATTATAAAAGCCGTAGGAGAAAAGAAGGCTGTAGGTACTATTGCATACGAAGGCAATCAGAAGATTGCAGCAATTACCTATGTGAACAATATGGTCAAGGGTAAATCAAACAAGGTAATCCTTAACCACAGACAGTCAGTTGTAAAACCTCTTGTTGACGATTACTTCAACTGGATCAGAAAAACACTTGATACAACGGTCTTGGACAAAGCAAGCAAAACATACAAAGCTTTAACCTATTCTCTTCATCAGGAAGAGTATCTGAGAGAGTTCCTGAACAATCCTATTATCCCAATGGACAACAACGATGCAGAGAGGAGCATCAGATCTTTCTGCGTTGGGAAACACAACTGGAAACTTTGCGATACTAAGAACGGAGCCAGGAGCAGCGGTATTCTGTACAGCATAGCAGAGACAGCCAAAGCAAACAATCTGAAACCGGCAGAATACATGCAGTATCTTCTTGAACAGATCCTGCTCCACGACGAGGACACACCAAGCACTTATCTTCCGTTACTAATGCCTTGGTCTGAGGATCTGCCGGACAGCTGCAGAAATACAATTAAATCTTGAACGTAAAACGCCGGGCTGAACGCTCGGCGTAAATATTGCAAGGTACCGATGGTTTACCGTTTACGTTAAACAGTATGAATATGACTAGAGATGATATTTGTGATGTAGTGAGTGATTATGCAGATTCTGATGGTTCTGAGTGCTTTGCTGAATGCATAGCTGATATAACTACATCTGCTACTCCAAGTGTATTCAGTGTTAATATTATAAATGAATATCATAGAAGGCTTTCGATTGCACGAAACAGAGGAGAAGAATCAATATGAGAATTGCAATTCCAATGAAACTAGCAGAATATATTCGGTTGAGAGATGGTAAAATTGTTTTCAAAAAAGAACTGCCAACATCATTAATGGCTGACTTTGAAGAGTTTAAAGCAGAATATGAAAGAATTATAACAAGTCAAAATGATTATAAGTGAATTATGTTCATTTATAAATAATGATAAGTCTTAGTTCATTGTACATACAGATAGGTTGCATTGTCTGTAGAGTGTCACGTTCAGCTCAATACACCCCTAAAACAACACCTAAGGTGTTCCACTTCAGGTGATATTTTCACCCGCACAAAAAACTATCAAACTCATTGAACTTTCACCCACCCCCCTGCGTCATAAGGGTACAAACAACAAAGCGGAGGTGAATAAAATGAAATTTTGGCATAAGTGTTTATCAACGATACTGGCACTCCTGACGGTGGCATCCGTCATCATCGTGATGCCGGAAGAGAAGGTTGAGGCGGCGGGGAGCCTGACTCCTTTCCAGCAGGCTGTACAGAGCGTTACTTCGGAGGCGAAGGGGAAGTACAGAAAAGGATTGAATTCTGATTTCGGATGGAGCATTCCGGCTGAAGCCTGGTGCGGGTACTATGCAGATTATGTCCTCAGGACGGCGCTGGCAAGGTGCGGCTACTCCAACTATAGCGATTATTATTCGTCAGGTGAGATGCCGGGTGCAACGAGGATCGCACGCAAGGAATCCAATGACGGGCGGTGGCAGGCCTATTATTCGTGGAACGACTGGACATTCAGCGACCGTCAGGGAGTAGCCACGGGCAACGTATCGTCTTATGTGCCTCAGGTAGGTGACATAGTCACCATCAATACCGGCAGCAATCCGGATCCAGATCATACGGCGGTGATCTGTAAAGTGTACAGCGACAACAGCTTTCAGACGTCGGACGGGAATACGGGGTACTCCTCCTTTCGCAAGACCCACGGATATGAGGGCGGTGTTGACGACATGGTTGTTCGGACATATGACTACAGCAGGCCGAACAAGTCATCAGCCTTCAAGGGCGGCTGCGGCAATGTAGTCTGCATTGTACGTCCGTATGACCCTACTGCGGGCAGCTCATCACACTCTGTCTCGGAGCTCGGATCGCCCTGGTATCCGTCAGATGATTTCTATGCATATATTGTTAAACGTGACGGCTGGGTACATCTGGAATCAGCAGGAAATGACGGTGCGGATCACAATGTAACGCTGGCGAGGGGAAGCAACAACGATAACTATTCCGGACAGTTGTGGAGATTCGAGAAACAGAATAACGGAACTTATGTTATTTACAACCAGTGGGACGGTTATGTGCTGGATGCGTATAATCTGGGAAAGACGAACGGAACGAATGTAACAACTTACGGAGTGTACAACGGTGGCGGTAATCAGCAATGGTATTTGTATAATACATCAGGCGGTGTTGTCATAAAGCCTGCTTACTGTGATCTTGTTCTTGACGTTAACGGCGGTTCATCTGACAGGGGTACAAATGTGCAGCTCTGGGAATATAATGCCTCGGCAGCGCAGATGTTCAGTGTGTACATTGTCGCCAGAAGATATACAGCGCCGGATCATTATGCATATCTGATCAATAAGGGCCCGTGGAAGCACCTTGAGGCGGCGGAATCAGGCAATGTTCAGATTGCTGCAAATGGTAATGACAGCCTGGATCCCAAGCAGATCTGGCAGATGGATCTGCAGTCTGACAAGAGTTATATCATACGTAATGCTTTCGACGGGAAAGTTCTTGACTGCAACAAAGGCAATAATACAAGAGGAACCAATGTGCTGACTTATGCAGACAACGGTTCGTCCAATCAGAGATTCTGTCTGTACAGTGTCGAGAGCGAGTATGGCAATAAGGCGGGCGGATTCATCATAAGACCTGCGTATTCGAATCATCTTGTGCTCGATGTTACTGGCGGTACGGCGAACAAGGGAACAAATATCGGACTGTGGAATTTCAACTTTACCGATGCCCAGGTATTCTCGGATTATGATCTGAAGAATGACGGCGTGAATTACAGCAAGCCTTCAAGGCCTGCAGCACCGGTACTGACAGCACCTGCTTCTTATACTGTCAATGAAGAGCAGAAGATATCATGGACAGGTTCGGCACTGAGATCGGATAAGTTCGATTCACGCCTCTACAGGATCGAGGTCACGGACAGCAGCGGAAAGGTATTCTATTCCGATGCGGGCAATGTCACTTCCAGCGGGATATGTTTCAACACAGAGGGCACGTACAGGCTCAGGGTGCTGGCCGTCAACACCAAATACAGAGACTGTTGTTCTGCAAGCAACACTGTTGTGTGCACTGTCAGCAAACCGGTTACCGATCTCACGATAGACAGCATCAAATATCAGACATACACGGGCTCACCCATAACGCCCGATATAACTGTCAGGGCAGGGGGCGTGATCCTCTCGAAAAACATTCACTACACAGCTACATACAAGAATAATATCAATGCGGGGACAGCTACTGTAACAATAACCGGCAAGGGATTATATTCAGGGTCAACCGCAACGGCAACATATAAGATTAATCCCGGACAGATCAGTGAGACTTCAATATCCGAGATCCGGATGCAGAAATATACAGGTAATGCCATTGAACCGGATGTAACAGTAAAGGACGGTAATAATACCTTGATATGTAATACTGACTATACGTTGAAGTACTCAAATAACATTAATGCCGGAACTGCTGTGGTAACGGTTACCGGCAAAGGCAACTATACCGGAACAAAGACGGCAACGTTCAAGATCATTGAGGACTTTACTGCGTTCACAATTTCTGATATCCCGGACCAGACATACACGGGTTCTCCGATAATACCTGAAGTAACTGTTAAGATCGGCAGCAAAACTCTCGTTAAGGATGTGGATTACACGGTTCACTGCTTTAACAACACCGATGCGGGCACGGCCACTATGTATGTGTCGGGCAAAGGGAATTATGCAGACATCGCGAAAATGACTTTCACTATTGCAGCAAAGCCCTTAAGCGGAGTATCAGTGTCATATGTTCCGGAGCAGACGTATACGGGATCGGCTATAACACCTGATTTCACAGTTGATGACGGAAGTAAGACGCTTGTTAAGGGAACGGACTACACTGTTAAGTACTCCAATAATGTCGATATCGGGAGGGCCAAAATAACGATATCAGGCAAGGGGAATTACATGGGGACAAAGACCGTGACATTCAGGATCGTTGATTATCCTCCAATACCCGTGGTCGAACTGATACCGGACTTCAAATGGCGAAAGATATCAGGCAAATGGTACTACATGGACATGTTTGGTACGGTTACTGCAGGGTTCGCAGATATCGATGGAGCCAAGTATTACTTTAGTGACAGCGGAGTGATGCTTACCGGGTGGCAGAAGATAGACGGAGTGTGGTATTATTTCGCAGGCTCCGGTGAGATGAAGACCGGCTGGGTCAAGAGCGGCGGCAAATGGTACTACATGGATGATGACGGAATAATGCAGACAGGCTGGAGGAAGATCGGAGGCGACTGGTATTATTTTGCATCGAGTGGTGCTGCTTACACAAAAAAGTGGCTGAAGAGCGGCGAGAAGTGGTACTACTTCGGAAGCGATGCGAGGATGGTGAAGAGCATTACGAAGAAGATAGGCGGGAAAGTCTATACTTTCGATTCGTCAGGGGCTATGAAGTAATCTCTCATGAGTTGTTTAGTGAAGATTATTTGCTATAATGATAAAAAAAGTTTCCGGAGGTTATCATGAGAGATTTATTCAGGAAAACCTGTGCGGCAGTCCTGGTTCTGTGCGCTTTAGTATGTATCATTCCTTATCAGGTCTTTGCAGCAGGCAAGACAGGATGGCGGCAGGAAGGCAAAGCGTGGGATGGTCTGTACGACTGGCGGTACTATACAACATCAACGACTTATGTCACGGGCTGGAAGAAGATCGGCGGGAAATGGTACTACTTCGGATCTGACGGTATAATGTTCCGCCAGCACATTAACTACGAGACATATGTGAGTGTAGAGGTAATAGAAGGTAAGAAGTACGCATTCAATACAAGCGGTCAGATGCTCTCCTCAAAGTGGGAAGGGATGCCGGGCGGAGATACTTATTTTACTTCGGACGGATCTATGGTAGATCAGGGGTGGAATAAGATAAGCGGCAAGTGGTATTACTTTGTAAAAGACAGCTTCGGAAACATCATAAAGTTGTGCAAGGATAACTGCAGCAGATTGTATGGCAAGTGTAATATGTTTACCTACTATTATTCTGATACTTTCGAGTATAAGGGACGCGCTTTCCGTCAGAACGGTGATGCTTGTGAAGGCTGGGTTCAGGGTGTATCGAACGGCTACAGTGATAATAAGACTCACTGGTATTATTTCCTGCAGAAAGGTGAGGCAGTCACTGGCTGGAAGAAGATTGGCGGAACGTGGTACTATTTTGTACCCACTCAGACGTCAACCTCAGGTCTCTGGTTTGACAGATGTGAGATGGTTTATGATTGCAGGATCAGTATCGGAGGCAAGACATACATCTTTGGAAAGGGCGGACAGATGCTTACCGGCTGGCAGAAGGCATATGGTGTCTGGTATTATTTGAGCGCAGGCGGAGAAGCCGTTACGGGCTGGAAGAAGATAAGCAAGAAATGGTACTGGTTCGACATTACAGGATCTATGGCCGCCGGCAGAACCGTAAGGATCAACGGGAAGGATTACAAATTCAACTCCTCCGGAGTATGCACGAATCCGTAAAGAATCACAATATAGTGGGGTTAATGTAATGTTCAGGCCGATGAGAAGGATCAAGCAGCAGATCTCCGATGCGGAATGCGTCGAGGTCCTCAAGAATACAAAGAGGGGAGTGCTGTCCCTTATGGGGGACGACGGGTATCCGTACGGCATCCCGATAGATCACTGGTATTGTGAAGAAGACGGGAAGATATATTTCCACGGTGCGAAGGAAGGCCACAAGATCGACTCCATAAGACGGTGTGACAAGGTCAGCTACTGTACTTATGACGAGGGTTACAGGAGAGAAGGTGAGTGGGCACTTAACATAAGGAGTGTCATCGTCTTTGGCAGGATAAGTCTTGTGGAGGATGAGGAGCTTGCACGGAGGATATGCACAGAGCTGACGCGGAAGTTCACCGACGATGAAGAGTATCTGGCAAAGGAACTCAGGAACGCTTTCCCGCGGGTGCAGTGCCTGGCGATAACGCCGAAGCATATGACCGGGAAGCTTGTTAACGAATCTTAAGAAGTACAGGGGCTGCCTCATCTGATGTGAGCACAGCCCCTTATCCTTAACTCAATCCCTATCCTTTATTCCCGTTATTGAATTCCCGTTATTGTTGTTCATCCCAGAACAATTCGTCGAGTGTCTTGCCGAGAGCTTTGCATATGGCTATGCAAAGGTTGATCGTCGGATTGTAGTCGCCCTTCTCAATGGCGTTGATCGTCTGCCTTGATACACCGACTCTGTCAGCCAGATCCTGCTGCGACATGTCGAGCGCGGCGCGGGCTGACTTAAGTCTTAAGTTTTTCATCTTCGGCCTCCTCTGCGCGCAACTCGCGCTTCTCTGCAGCGCCCTTGATGATCATCTCGATGCCCATCGTCGTCAGGCAGATGCCGGTAATAAGGTAGATGAATCCGAGATTGAAGCTTCCGATGCTTCCGAACAGGAATCCGAAGACACCTGACATAAGGAGCTCCAGGATGCCGACAATGAGAAAGATGATGGCGAGCGGATATCTCTTGCCTCTGATCCCCATATAGGCATCATTCATATCCGATATTATCGTAAATGTCGCCGTGCCGATCAGCGCCAGTCCCATAGCGCACTCATAAAGTGTGAGCGGGAAGCCTTCGGAAGTGAAGCTGTACAGACCGACTGCGAACAGGCAGACGATGACTACCAGGAAAGAATTCATCGCGGCCATTCCGCGCACTCTGATCTGCCTCTCGTCGTATTCCTTCTCGTAGCTCCTGTTGACTGAGAAGATGATGAATATTCCGAATGCCAGGAGCGCCACAGCAATAGCGATAGTGATGCCGTTGTCGAAGGTTGAGAGATCCTCAGCGTGCAGCAATACCTTGTAGCTGACTGAGTATTCGCCGTCTTCGAGGACTGCGCCGCCCTTAAGTTCAGGAGTGATCATCAGAAAGATCCCGTTGTTTGCGACGTTCAGTTCACCTGTCGTCAGTGTCACGTTGGTGGCTGATGCAGAATATACCGGATCGTTGTTCGGCATCACGGTGGTGATCCTGATATTTGAGATGAACTCGTCCGGGCCTGCGATGTCGATCTTGAAGCTGCAGGTATCGCCTACCGGATTGAAGTATACCGGGTTGAGCCTGGTGTCCTCGATCTTGCCGTCAGTAATAATGACGGAATTTGTGTAGGAGAGGTTCTGCTCGTTCTTGTGTGATATCGAGATATAGGCTACTGCCGCGATCACGATAACTGTAATTATGATCGATACAAGTGTTGTTTTGATCTTCATAGTTCTATCCTCCTTATCGTGACCACATAGTAACAGGTTGGCGACATAATGTCAAGTATATACGACAAAAAGTCGTTTAAATTTTTCCCGGGCAGCTCGAAAAGGGTGCGGGAGGAAGGCGGAGCGGGGGGTGGAGGGCTTTGGTGACTGCGGGGAGGTGGTTTCCGCGGAAAAACGGCAGTTCTTCCGCATTTTTCGCGGAAAGATTTTCATATATCGACGAATCCGCGGAAAATACCATATTTTTCCGCAATTATTGCGGATTGTAATTTGTTTGTAACATTAGAAAAGTTCGGAGTCTCAATTTCGGGGGTAAAAAAAACAAATTGTTGCAATCGGAAGGTCCGGCATATTACTGTAGGTTAAAAAGGAGTTGATCTATATGGTATTGTCAATGGAACACGCGAACCTCAGACTGAGATACTTGAACGAACGTCTTGCAGGACTGCCGTCGGGCCGGATCATGGCGAGAAGATCACATGGCAAGAGTTATGAAGTCGTATATATCAGATCCTTCAATAAAATGCCTTCTCTCAATAAACGGTACTTCAGTATGAACCGTGAACCGGGAAGAACGCTGGCCGCTCTTGTGAAGGAAGCAAATGACGTCAGACACGAGATATCGGAGATCAGGCATTACGTTAACGGAGTGAGCACATCTTCCCATCGACCGTCGACGCTCAAGCGAAGGAGTGAACCCCGTGCCCTCAACGGCGATTTCTACAAAGAACTCAAGAAGACCGAAGACAGCAACACGTATCCCAAGCCCGCCAATGCCATAGAACATAACGGCATATTAATGCGGACCAAGTCGGAAGTGCTGCTCGCACAGCTGCTGGACAGACTTGGCCTTGAATATGCATATGAATCCTGCTTGGATATCGGCGGGGAGATATATCCGGATTTTACTGTATATATTCCGGAGATAGATAAGGTGTTCTTTATTGAGTACATGGGAGCTCTGTCCAATCCGAAGTATCTGTACAAGGCGGGGGAGCGGTTCAAGAGATACATAGAAGAGGGATATATTCCCGGGCGGGACGTCATTTTCATATGCGAGACTGATGATCAGGCGCTCGATACGCAGCTCATAGCATCGCAGATCAATGCCCTGATAATGGCGAATACATGCATCGGATAAAAGACTCAACATTTAAGTTTAGAAATACTTTACAAAAAGTTTAACTCGATATATAATAAATCCCGCAAATCACAGTTTACAAATACTAAACTTGGAGTTAAGCAATGGAAATTGGCAAAAAGATCAGGTTTCTGAGGCAGCAGAATAACCTCACTCAGGAAGAACTCGGGGACAGGTGCGAACTATCCAAGGGCTTTATCTCGCAGCTTGAGAACGACATGACGTCGCCTTCTATTACGACGCTCACCTATATTCTTGATGCGTTGGGCACCAACCTGTCTGATTTTTTCAGTGAGGAACAGGAGGAACAGGTTGTCTACGGCAAAGAGGACTACGCGGTCAAGGTGGATGAGGAGCTTAAGAACGAGACATGCTGGCTCATCTCCAACGCCCAGAAGAACGAGATGGAGCCGATCATGATAACCATTGAGCCGGGCGGAACTACATATCCGGATAACCCGCATGAGGGCGAGGAGATAGGTTATGTGATCGAGGGGACCGTGACGATAGTGATCGGCAGCAACAGTTATCAGGCCAGAAAGGGCGAGAGCTTCTACATCAAGCCGGACAAGCCGCACTATCTTGCCAACAACGGCAGGAAGACAGCGAAGGCTATATGGATATCTTCACCGCCGAGCTTCTGACATAAGGCAACAGTTACGAGAGAGGGGAATGAATAATGGCAAATAAGCAGATACTGGCCGATAAGACCGGAAGAGATCATATAATCGAGATCAAGGACCTGTGCAAGAGTTATGGTGAACAGCAGGTACTGAAGAACATTACTTTCTATATCAGGAACAACGAGTTCATCACGCTCCTGGGTCCTTCGGGATGCGGTAAGTCGACGACACTCCGCATTATCGCGGGTTTTGAGACGGCGGATTCAGGGATCGTTAATTTCGAAGGGAATAATCTCCTTACGGTGCCTGCGCATAAGCGCAATCTGAACACCGTTTTCCAGAGGTATGCGCTGTTCCCGCATCTGAACGTCTTTGATAACGTGGCGTTCGGACTGAAGATCAAGAAGATTGACAAGAAGGAGATTGAGGAGCGCGTTAACAAGGCGCTGACGACAGTCGGTCTGGCCGGGTTCGGCGAGCGTTATGTCGACCAGATATCAGGCGGACAGATGCAGAGAGTTGCCATCGCAAGAGCTATCGTCAACCGTCCAAAGGTCCTGCTCCTCGACGAGCCTCTCGGAGCGCTCGACCTTAAGATGCGCAAGGAGATGCAGATCGAGCTTAAGCAGATGCAGAGGGAGCTCGGCATCACTTTCGTGTACGTTACTCACGATCAGGAAGAGGCGCTCACGATGAGTGATACGATCATCGTCATGAAGAGCGGTGAGATCCAGCAGATCGGAACGCCGATCGATATATACAACGAGCCCAAGAATGCATATGTCGCAGACTTTATCGGAGAGTCCAATATCATACCCGGAACGATGACGAAGGATTACGAGGTAACTTTTGCAGGAAGGACTTTCGAGTGCGTCGATCCTCTCTTCAAGGAGATGAAGGAAGGTGCAGGCAACATGGTGGATGTTGTGGTAAGGCCTGAGGATATATACGTTAAGGAAGAGAGTGACAAGCACATCAACGGAACCGTTACCGGGATCGTGTTTAAGGGCGTTCACTATGAGATAACAGTCATCAGCGACAACGGCGTTGAGTGGATGATCCACGACGTTGACCCGGTTAAGGTGGGGCAGCGCGTAGGTCTTACCTTCGATCCCGATGACATCCAGATAATGAGAAGGACTACTGATTCCCAGAACTACTATTGCTACGGCGCGCTGACGGGTGACCCTGTCAAGGAGCGTGAAGAGGAGGAGAAGGAATAAATGAAAGATATCGGTAAGAAATTAAGTCTGATGCCGATACACGCGATGATAATGTGCTTCGCGGCACTGTTCTCATTTGTGTCCATCTTCATCCCCATGTTTGAAGTGTTTGTTCAGTATCAGCACCAGAGGACATATTCGCTCCTGTCCATGCTCATCAATCCGAAGATCTACACAAAACTCATGAGCGGCAACGAGGTGCAACTCGACTTCCTCGGATTCGGAGTCTTGATGTTTGTCATCACAATCGTTATCGCAGTTGCGGCTGTCACACTGTCATTCAGCTACCAGCTTTTTGTGGATAATTCCAAGAAGAAGCGCATAGGCTGCATCGTTGTTATGATACTGTTCATTGCGCGCCTCGCGGCACACGTATTCACGATGTCCGGATTCATTACGGACAGTATGATGAAGTCGAACAACATGACGCCGGAGAGGCTCTATGTCGCCCAGACATTTATGGGTAACGCAATGGTGTTCATCCTGTTCGTCGGCGCTGTCGCAAGCCTTTACGGAGCGTTAGGTCTGAAGATGAACTTCAGATTGTTCGCGTATCCCTATATCCTTTGGATTGTTGTTTTTACGGTGCTCCCGCTGCTTCTCATCCTGTTCAGGGCATTCTTCAAGTCGACCGGATCCGGTTATGAATTTACTACTGCAGGATTTGAGGTGCTGTTCGCGAGCAAAACAGTAAGAGCTACTTTCTACGGCCAGAGTATTGTGCTTCAGGAATATTTCTCGGTGTTCTTAAGAAGTCTTGATTATGCCATATGGACAACGATCGGATGCCTCATCATCGCATATCCGCTTGCGTATATCCTTGCCAAGAGGGCAAGAACCCTTCACAAGTCAGGCTCAAGACTGTTGCTTCTTTTTGTTCTCCCGATGTGGATGAATACGATGTTAAGGACTTATGCGTGGCGCGCATTCTTCAGCGAGACGGGTGTTCTCAATACGCTTCTTACGAGCCTGAACCTCGTCGATTCGCCGGTACTCTTCCTCAAGAACGAGATAATCGCAGATATCATTACAAAGCTCGTCATGACAAATGACTTCCTGCCGTACATGATCCTGCCGATATATTCCGTTATCATCAAGATCGACCCGAACCTTCTGGAAGCATCTTATGATCTCGGTGCGGGACGATTGACCACTTTTACAAAGGTTATCCTTCCGCTGTCCATGCCGGGTGTCATCTCAGGTATCCAGATGGTATTCATGCCTTCGCTGACCTTCTACATGATCCCCGATATCATCACGGAGGGATCCAAGACGACGATAGGCAATACGATCCAGTCGTTCGTTCTGAATGAGAGTTCCACGCTCAATCAGGCCGGTAATGTGTTGTCGCTGCTTCTCCTGATATTCGTGCTCATAACAATGGGTGTTCTCAGGAACTCCGACAAAGACGCTGAGGGAGGAGGTATGATGACGATATGAGATTTATCAAGAAGTTCATCCCGAATACATATATCGGACTGGTATTGCTCTTTATCTACCTGCCCATCGCAGTGCTCATCGTGTACTCGTTCAATTCCGTTCCCAAGTCATTTATCTGGGGAGGATTCACATTCAAAAACTATGCGAATCTCTTCTCCGGTTCTGATGGCAGAACGATACTTGATTCGCTCATTACAACTCTCAAGGTTGCCGCGATCGCATCGCTGGCATCCACGATATTCGGTGTCTTCGCCAGCATCGGTATAACATACCTGTCCAAGAAGACGCAGGGCCTTGTTATGGGACTTACGTACGTTCCGAATATCATGCCGGACCTTGTCACGGGTATCTCGTTTATGCTGCTGTTCGCCTTCCTCGGAATGCAGAAGAGCGAGGTCACGCTTATACTGGCGCACATCGCGCTGTGTGTGCCTTTCGCGATTCTGTCCATAAGCCCGAAAGTGAGGCAGATGGACAGAAGTCTCGTCGAGGCGGCGATGGACCTGGGCGCAACGAAAGCGCAGACTTTCAGACTCGTCATCATACCCGAGATCATGCCCGGAATACTGTCGTCAATAATGCTCACATTCACGCTGTCAGTCGATGATTATCTTATCAGTAATTTCAACGTTGACAGCTCCATCCAGACATTGCCGATGACGATCTACTCCATGGCAAAACTCGGTGTCAATCCGAAGATGAACGCACTTACAACTCTTCTCTTCGTAGTGGTGTTCGTGCTCATGATAATGTCGAATCTTTCAACGATCCGTAAGAATAAAAAAGCAACAAAGTAACAGGAGGAACAAAAATGAAAAAAGGAACAAAGAAAGTAATGTCATCCGTTGTGGCAGCAGGAATGCTCTTCACGGCAATGATGTCAACGACGGCATGCGACACCCGCAAGGAGCTCATTGTGTACAACTGGGGTGAGTACATCGCCGAGGACACGATTGAGAAGTTTGAGGCAGCTCATCCGGAGTATAAGGTAGTCTACAGAACTTTCGAGACTAACGAGACGATGTACCCCAACCTCTCAAACGGTTATGATGTCATCGTTCCGTCTGAGTACATGGTAAGTCGTCTCATCAAAGAGGAGAGGATACAGCCGGTTGACTGGAGCAAGCTCCCCAATGCATCCAAGTACATGGATCCCATGTTCAAGACGCTTCAGTATGCTGAGGACAAGGAATTATCCGACAAGGTACTGGAATACGGTGTACCTTATCTGTACTGCACGGTAGGCCTCGTCTATGATGCGAATAAGATAAACATCCCCGAGGGTACTACAGATCCCAAGGAGATCTGGGCATCACTTTGGGATGCCGGAAATAACGGTAAGATCGGTATGTATGATTCAATGAGAGAATCGATCGGAACAGCTCTTAATTATCTCGGCTATTCCATTAATTCAATGGATGAGAAAGAACTCTCTGAAGCAATGGATCTCCTCGTAAAGCAGAAGGCCGAGGTATCTCCCGCGTACGGCGTCGATAACCTCAAGGACAAGATGGCATCAGGCGAACTCTCCGCCTCAATCGCATGGTCAGGTGACCACATTGTCATGCTCGACAGAATAGAAGAACTCGGCGGAAACGATAACATCGACCTCAGATACGTGCTCCCGGCAGGTTCCAACTGGAGTGTCGACATGATGTGTGTTCCCGTAAATTGCAAGAACTATGAGGGCGCCATGGCATTTATTGATTTCATGTACGAACCTGAGATTGCTCTTGAGAACTGCGAATACGTAGGTTACTCAACACCTAACACGGCAGCAAAGGATATGCTCGATCCCGAAGTGTCCGGCAATATCTACTACTATCCCACAGCTGAAGTTTTCTCAACACTTGAGGTGTATTACACATCCGAGGCAGTGGAAGAGAAGTATACAGAGATCTGGAATACTGTTAAGGCAAGCAACTAAAAGGATAAAAGCAAATAAAATAATCCCCACTCAGTCGTGACAAGCGAGAATGAATATGCATAATGCTAAAGCGCATTACTCGCTTATCACTCAAAGGAGTGGGGATTATTTATTTGCTTTATAACGTGCGGATCAGAGGTGTGAGGGGAATTCTTTTATCCTTTAACACGGGGAGTGGGGATCAGAGGTGAGTGTCTGGCCGATCTGAGGGTACTTCTAACGTTACAAACAGATTACAGTCCGCGAAAACTGCGGAAAACTATGGTGTTTTCCGCGGATTCGCAGATATATAGAAATCTTTCCGCGAAAACTGCGGAAGGAATGCTGATTTTCTGCGGAAACGATGAAGTCGGACTGATAAGACCGGTACGGCAGAACAGAACGCAACATCGGCATTGAGATCCTGATTATCACCTTTCTACATTCTCTGTTATAATAACAGGAGCGCCGGATGGCGCTTCCTTTATACTTTTTATGAGAAAGGTGAGGTGTTATGAGAAAACTACTGAGAAACATTTGCCTTGTTGCAGGATTCCTGATGGTCTTTGCAATCACAGCCTGCGGAGGTAAGCTGGATTCTAATCTGGTTGTAAATGATGACCTGTCCGGTACGAGAACATTCACATTGAATGCAGAGATCAAGTCCAACAAAGAGCATGTCAAAGGAGAGCTTCCCGAGATCACGGAGACGATCAAGAACAATTGTCCTGCAGACCTGACATTTGTCGACAAGTCTGATGAGACAAATGCCGTTTTTGAGTTTACACTGAGTTTCAGTTCGCTTGAGGATTACGAGGCAAAGCTTCGCAATCTTCTTGCTCTGGCTGCCGATAATAACGGATATTCCGAGGAAAGCACCGTACTGGAATACTCTAAGCCGGATAATGTTTTCGCGTCGGGTGTCAAGTTTGTTGAGAGCTATTCCAACTCGGATTACATGAAGTGGCTTGAGAACCTGCTGGTTAATTCGGGATATGTTGCATCTTCTGACAGATCACACATCCTCGAATCGGGTAAATCCACATATAGTGTCTGTGGTGCATCCGGCGAAGGATCAACCACGGTTAGTGTCAATACGATTGAGGCTGTTCAGATCAATTCGATCGATATCTACACCGATATTAATCCCGACGGAACTTTCAACCGCCGCGTGCTGGTCAACATTCCGCAGGTATCGATGGATGCCAAGGGCGATGATATCAAAGCTTTCCTTGAATCCAAGGCAACCGGTTCAGTCAAGGGTGAGTGGAGTGAAGCAGGCGGTGTGTCAACATATACACTTTCCGCATCGGGTGTCGGTGCAGCTGATGTTGACGGCATGATGAAGACATTCTATGGCGTTGACAGCGATGTTTTCACAGTTAACAACAATCCTGAGAGCACAATTTTCAGCGAGTCATTCTCCGGTGACGGTGTTGCGAAGCGATTCTACAGTGTAGTCGAATATAAAGAATATGCAGATATGAGCAACTATACACTTGAGAATGATCTCGGTCTGATCAAGTATTACGTCACACGCAATGATAATACTGCATCCTATGATGCATATAACGACACTGATGACGGATATATGAACATCTCCAGAAGAGATAACACGTTCACATTCCAGAACAAAGCTGTTCTTATGCTTGAGCAGGCAACCATCAACCTCACATACGCTGAGGGCGACAAGGTTACAAGAGAGGTTCAGCTCGTATACGGCAGCGACCTCAGCGAGGAGGCTCTTGCAGTTCTTGAGCAGAGACTGGACAATGCATGCGAGGGTTCCAACGTCAAGGTAACCAAGTGCGTCAGCACAGACGGCAAGCTCAATGTAACAATCGAGGCACAGGATAAGATCCGCAATGAGAGCGACTGCTGGAAGAATACTTTCGGCGGCGAGTACTCACTTGTCTACAAGTTCGCAAGCACAACGATGAATCCCAAGACAACAACTACGTTCAATGATTCATTCGATCTGACTGCTTACACGGCAGGTGCAGAGACAAGCATTCCTGTTAACTACAACATTGCCGGATTCCCTCATCTGAAGGATCAGTCGGCAACAGTTACTGTTACAGACCTGACTGCTCCTGCCGAACTCCAGATCTCCGAGAACGGGATCAACTTCGTGGCTATCGCGATTTATGCAGGTATCGCTCTTGCAGTGATCGCAGCCGTTGTAGTAACACTCATCCTGGTTAAGAAGGCCGGCAAGAAGAAGGCTGCGGCAGGGACAGAAGTACCCGCTGCAGAGGTGAATACCGCAGTTGAGCCCGCGGCAGCCGAGCCTGCAGCAGAGGTGTCCGATGCAGAACCTGTTGCTGAGGCAGAGGAACCTGTTGCTGAGGCAGTAGAACCTGTTGCTGAGGTAGTAGAACCTGTTGCAGAAGTGGCCGAAGATGTAAGCGAGGAAGTAACTGAAGTTGCAGAGGCAGTAGAAGCAGTGGAGGCTGTGGAGGAAGCTGTTGAAGAGAAGAATCCCGAGGAGTAAGGATAAACCCGTACGGTTCTATAGTTGTTAAAGTGAGGGGCTGTCTCGTGCAAAATGAGACAGCCCTTTTCCGCGCAAGCGCAGCGAAAAAGCATATTATTGATGCTCTATCAATAATTAATGTCAGAAACAACGTCGTTATTGCTGTAACATTACCCTTAGAACACTAAAAAACCGCAACTATCCCAGAAAAACCCGCAACTATCCCAGAATTGTCCCGAAGCTGTTGAAATAAATATCCCGAATGATATGCTCCCGGTTAAAGGAGGGCGGATATGGAACGGTTGTCCGTGATTGCAAAAGCCGTCAAAAAATGCCAAAAACGTCAGGAGTATTGCAAGTCTGTCAGTATGATGTGATTATCATGTCATGCACACGTGTGCATGATTGGCCGGAAAGGTTGAAAACATAACCGGCAAGGCTAGAATGAGAGCAGGAATACGGAGAAAAAAACTGCAGCCGGGACCTGAGAAATCTGACTGCAGTAACAAGGAGGTGATACTTGGAGAACACGTCGTCAGGCGCATTCTGCTCAATTGCTCCTATGAGCAGAGTGTAGCATAAAATTGTTTTGGAAGCAAAAATAATATAGTGGATGTTTACTATGAAAAGAGTGATTTCAATTCTTGTATCAGTTATTACAATGGTGGCAATCAGTTAATTATCAAGTTATTCCCGGCGGATTCAAGGTGTTATGTGACAACTTTGACACATGTGTATGATACAGTAAGATTAAATCTGCTGGTTTGGTGAGTTATTAATAATGAATAGTGCTAATAGGATAGTATCAATCGTATTGTTCACAACAATATTGATTTCTTTATCATCTTGCAATAACGATAACAAGATTACAGAAGACAACCCTGAGATCCTGCCGGGAGTAACACTTAATGATCACTGTATCACGGGGACATATAAAGGAGTAGTGCCTTCTGATTCGATTGGAATTGAAAGTACAACTCATTCAAGTGCCGGTATTTCCGAGCCGGAATCATCTGCAATATCTGTTGATGACTCAATTAAGTTAGAAGATGGTCTTCAATTTGTAAGACTGTACACTGATCCTTCATGTTATTCAAAAGAGAAGGATGGTGTATCTGCCATTGTGGGAGTTGAGGCACACAGCGATTATGATTACAGGTTCTATCCGAACGATTTTTTCGATTCGCTTTCGGTGGGCGATAGCCTGAGAATAGATGACGATATTACAATACGTATAAGATCGAATTCATCTGAAAGGGATGGGTTTATAGGTTACGGGACCCTTAAGGAAGAATTCATTAGGGTGTCAGATCATTATATTTTTGTTCATCCAAGTACGGGAATAAGCGGATATCAGGATATCAAAGATTATTGGCAGTGTGCGTATTTGACCACGAGAGGAGATTATTATTACCTCGGTGAATACAAAGGGAAGACGCGGGTGCATATTGCTTCTTCGTGTGAGATCGTGATAAGTGACCAGGACAGGCACCTGTTGGATTATAAAGATACTCCGGATACTGACAATGAGTATGACAAATATGATCATAAGATGACGCTTGAAGAATTTATGTCATGTTTGGATGATCTGAGAGAGAAGGATGTCATTGCCTTTGTTGCAGGGGTTACCATAAAGAACAGGGAAATTGTAAGTATAAGTATTTTGGCAGATTGCGAGACTCTTTATAATGATCAGGTATAGACATAAGAGAATAATATCGTTGCTGCTCATCATGACAATGGCAGCGTCAATATACGGATGTAACCGCGAAAAGGATAACGGGGCTGATGCGCTTGATGCAGTATACTTCTCATCCAAAGTGGTTACAATAGACAATTCGTCCGATGATTATTCTATATACAGACAGGGTGATAATATTGTGTTCATCTCAGGGAAGAGAACATCATCCCAAGGCGATACGCTGCCTGAGTATAGGAGATATACCATTGACGGCAACGGAGAAATATCTTCCGTTACTCTGCTCAATGCTGATCCGTCTGAGGGATTCTGTCCCTTGGGAGATAACGGTACAGTTGCATGTTTGTCAGCAAATGGGTATCAGATACTTGATGAGAAGGGTAATGTGATACGTAATGGAGTTATTCCATCAGCTGATTATACCAGACACGATATCGGGCGGACAGATAACGGATTTGTCATAGTTTGCGATGGGTATGCGAAGTTATATGACAACAAAGGAGATCTTAAGGCCGGTATCTCATTCAGCAATATTGGTAATATCAGCGAAGCCGACGCATTCTTTCGACGTGATGGCAAGGACTATCTCTCGGTAACGCAAGATACAAAAACTGTTTTCTATCAATTGGATTTTAACAGCGGGACATATAGCAGGGAATGCGATAACAGTGACTTTGGCTTCTCCGGAGATGATGCTGTATACAGATACGGCGGATACTATTATGACGAATTTGGTGATGCTATCGGAAAGCTTGATATGGATAACCATACTCGCGTGCCTTTGGCTCACATAAGCAATCTTATCTATCCACCTCCGGCAGAGCTGACCGGACTTAACATATATACGCACTTTCTGGATGATAATACTATTGCAAAGGTGTACAGATATAAGAACAGAACCGATATAGTTCTTATCTCCGCAGATGACTCGTCAAATTACGCGGATCGCATCAAATTGAGCATCAAGGGCAACTTCATCAATGAGGATAACACTCTGCTTATGGCGGCGTATAAGTTCAATATGTCTCAAGATGAGTATTTGTTAAATGTATCGCCTTTCGGAAGTTCGTTTGAGTATTCAAATGCTGCTGAAGCCCAAAAGGCGAAAGTAAAGCTTCTGAGTGATTTCCAATCAGGGAACGCTCCGGATATGTTGTATGGCGATGATTTCGATTATGAGCAAATGGGCAAAACGGATCTGGTTATTGATATGAAGCCTTATCTGAGCAGTGAGATAACCGATAGTATCAATGAGAATATTCGCGGGCTGATGATGACAGACGGGAAATGCTACAGTGTTTTTGCAGGATACACTCTGTATGGATATATCGGAAGATCATCACAATATCCGGACAGCGATTATAGTATATCGTCTCTCCCCGGACTTGCAGAAGGACAAAGGAGGGTACATCCTCAGTATGCACATGACCTGGCTGATTATATGATTAGATACCCGATCATGAATCCATCGATGAGGGAAGGTGTTCTAAGTCATGATAATATTAAATTAATTGTCAGCGAATCCGTAAATAACGGAGTTGGTCCTGCAGATAATGTAGAGCAGCAGGACAGCTTCGAATCCGGAAAAGACTCGCTGACATTAAGGTATATCAATAACGATATCCGCAATTACATATATATGAACAGAGATGCTGATGAACCGTTGAATTTTGTAGGTTTTCCGTCCGCCGGCGGTTCTGTCAAGGCCATTCATCCCTCAGGCCGTATTGCTATATCGACGGGATCAAAGTATCCGGAAGCATGTGCCCGTTTTGCAGAAATCCTGTTGTCTGAAGAGATACAGAGATTGAACTACAGCACCGGTTCAATACCGGTAAACGATACTATCCTGAGAGAATATCTGGACTATATGACCGCACCGGACACAATTCCCGACAACGAGGATAATTATAAGAATCTATCCGAGATGAGCAGAGCATATATCGATGAGACAGGTCATCTGCATACTGATGACGGCAGCGTTTCTGTCGATAAGGATACTGCCGGTGCTTATATGAGTCTTATAACAGATGTAAATACTGTCATAAATATTGACTGGGGTTTGTATAGCATAATATGCGACGAGATCGATTCTTATTATACAGAGAGCAAGAGTATAGACGAGATAGCAAGTTCTTTGGAGTCAAGACTTAACCTGTATGTCAAGGAGAATTATCTGTAATCTCCGAGTGATGATTTGCACATAGGTGTGTTTGAGGTTTGTAGCATCAGGTGAGATGTTGGATGCGAGTAGTATGCCAATCTTGCAATTTTCCGGTTCTTCTGATTTTTTGTGGGATTGTTTGCCGATGGCCGACAACCGGCTATCTTCAGATAACGTCAACTCACAGAATCAAACACCAATCCCACAACTTTTCCGAAGAGCCAATTTTTCAGTTTTTTTGCGGAAACGAACAAACAGATGGCGAATGTATCCGTTTTCCCGCACTAATCGGCTTTCCGTGCGGCTTTACGGGTACATTACCCCCGGCTGTACCCGTTTTGCTGCACCGGCCGGCTTCCCGCGCAGATTTACGGGTACATTAC
>DFIB01000036.1 GCA_002371375.1 Mageeibacillus sp. UBA3708
GAATCAAGCTCGATCCCGAAAGCCTTCTCCTCTTCAGTCCTATTGCACATGCGTGCAACTGTACCGTCAAAAAGGTCACACACACCCGCAACCATAAGGCATGCCATGGGATAGTTGATATTCTCCTGTGTGAACGATAGAAAGATACCTGTCATAGCAGATATCATACCGATATATGTAAGTATTACCGACTTATTCCACTTGCCTATTATCATTTGGAGATGACCACCGTTCCAGTTGTCCCGTCTACAGTTATTATCTGCCCGTCAGATATCCTGCTCATTGCATCTTTGCAGCAAACGATAGCCGGGATACCGTACTCTCTTGATACTATTGCTGCATGACAGAGGATTCCGCCGTATTCTGTAACTATGCCTGACAGAATCGCAAACTTCGGAGTCCATCCGGTGTCGGTAAACTTGGTTACAAGAATATCCCCTTCCCTCAGTCTGTCTATCTGAGAGAAATCCTCTATGACTCTTGCAGTACCTGTGATCTTGCCGTTATTGGCACCTAATCCCTTCAATACATTTGCATCGTCAGACTGCATCGGAAGTGCAGTAAATCCGCATCCGATCTCATTCTCGCTGATGTAGTTGCGGTAAGCGCTATAGTAGAGCTTGTTGCGTCTGATGATATCGTTGAGCTTGTCGGGCGAACACTTGCCGTCGATATAATCCCAGAGATGGCCTACCTTGAGGAACCATACATCCTCCCATTCGGCAAGAACTCCGTCTGCCGCGAGTTTTTTTGCATATTCTATAGTATACATCCTGAGCATATAGTAGAACCTGGTCGACACGTCCCTGAATTCCTCACGCCACCAGAGCATGGAACGCATATTGGACACCTTGTTCGTGATCTTCTTGAATTTACCTGCCGACACCTTTGACCTGATCTGTTCAAGGATGTCATTATACATTTTCGTGCCGTTATTCTTATCCTCTACAGGTGAATAGGAATCCTCCAGGAGCACCATGTCCTTGACCATCTGAATTACTGTCTGCGGCTCCTCGCTGTAGCACGGATAAGTAATATCAAGTTCTTTATCAGAATGATAACCGTATTTGCTTATAAGCGCTTTGACCTCAGGCATCAGGTGTCCGGAAGAATCAATGTCAGACGCTATCTTCTCTGCAGTATTGTCAGTCCAGTACCCATAGGATCCGCTGTCCTTGCGGATTTCCCTTGTAATGTCCCACATGTCATAGAAAGGAAGGAGATGTGATATGTTGTCGATGCTCCCGAGAAGCGAGAGATATTCACTCTCCGATACATATTTGAGGAGGCTGTCCTTGTACATCGACTGATGGATGGTATTCAGGAATATCTGCCAGAAATAAGTGGTCTCGGACCTCAGATATGTCTCGTGGGTGATCTTATAGAATTCAGAAGTAATATCTTCTATCCCGTTATTCTCCAGTTTGTTCTTATAGTCGTAGTACAGATCGAGAAGTTCATTCTTGTACTTCTCGTTATTCACCGTGCGATCCTTGAGGATCTTGGACTGCTCGACCGCTATTACAACCATCTTGAACAGCGATGCAGGCGTTGCCCTGAATGTCAGCCCGTCGCCTTCATAGTCACCGATTATGCCGTATTCACTGTCGAACTCACGTTCCTTGTATCCGACGATATTGCTCATCGTCTTCTTAACGGCGGAGAGGTTCCAGTAAGGTCTCCCGTAATACATTTCGCCGAGCTTAGACGGGAGTTCATCATCCTTAAGGATCTTGGAATCCACTATGAACTTGCGGAGAGAATACTCCCAGATATATTCATAAAGACTCCACATATAAGGCGTACAGACTGTTGCAGACACGCCGCCGTCCTTGAAGTCGGCAGTCGTCCACAGATCCTTGATGTCATTGTACCTGATCTTCGTTATCCGCCTGCACTGGAGGATGTAGAGCACACCGTTCTTTACGGCGAATTCAATATCACAGGGAAAGCCGTAGAATGACTGAATATCAAAGAAAACCTTTGCATATTCCTCAACCCGGGAATCGGTAAGGATGTGATTACCGGATTGCTTGCGGACCATCGTCTCTTTGTACCAGTCATAGTAATACTGCTCAGGAACAGTCTTGCCCGATACGATGTTCTCACCGAGACCTTCGGAGATCTCGATCAGTTCCTCCGTATCCCTGCCTGTCGACGGGTTGAGAGTAAAACATATACCGCTGTAATCAGAGTCTACCATCTCCTGAATGACCACGGACATCTTAAGATCATCAAGAGCGACCGTCCTGTCGACAAGATAGCTCAGGATCACTTCACTGAACATTGATTTATAGCAGTCGATTACCCTTGACGGGATGTCTTCCGCACCTGTGTTGAGATATGTCTCATACTGCCCTGCAAAAGAGTACTCATCAAGGTCCTCTTTTGTTCCGCTGCTCCTCACAGCATAAAGCTTATCCTTATCCAGTCTTGAATCAATCTCTGATATGATGCTGTCCGGCAGAGAAGCCTTATCAAAGGCCGAAGTCACCTCTGCGGAGATGTCGCGGATATTGTTCTTATTCAGTCTTAAGACAGCGCTGCCGACGGTGTCCTTTAGCCCGTTATGTTCCACAAAAAGATCGTAGATGCCGCTGTCAAGTATTATGCCGCCGGGAACATTGAATCCGGCGTTCTTCATTTCTATGAGATTTTTGCCCTTATTGCCTAGTTTGTCTGTATTATTGCATTCTCCGCCAATTGTTACGATCACCTGTTTACTCCTAAAACATGTTTTTCCTTAGATGGGCAAAGTATAGGAGCATATTAAGTAACAAGTGCGTAATAGCGCCTAATGCCACAAAGCCCAGATACAATAATATACCAATATCATAAAATAACCAAACGACCAACGCCACACCGAATATGGAATCTGCCTGATCAAGGAGAATAAAGAACACCTTCCAAAAGCCTTTGACCGTCTTGCCGGGTTCGATATCGAGCCTTCTCTTGAGGAAGCTGTTGGGCAGTTCAAACAGAGAATAGCCCAGGCCGAGCAGAACACCGATCAGAAGATTATATGGGACTGTATTTCCGTGACTGATGTAGAAAAGATTCAGACGGTTAAGATCAGTCTGACTGCACAAAAGCCCCCAGAGCACGGCAAAAAGAGCATTAAGGATCAGATACCCTGCTATACCCTTCCATGTCTTATTATCTCCAAAGATCCTTCTTCCGTCGCCAAGAGTATGACCGCCGTCAACCGGCTTCTTAAGTGCATTCAGGACCGGAAGCTTGACCCATATCATGTTGAATATACCGGCAAGTATCGTCGGTGCAAGAGTTATATACATCATCAGTATCGTTTTTAACATGCGAGTATTATATCACAGGATGCTCAGTGAATATCGTTGTATAAACTGAATATACGATGGCAGAAGCAGCTGCACTTATCCCTGATCGATAAAGATGGTGGAAGCTAAGGGGTTCGAACCCTTGACCCCTCCCCTGTGAAGGGAGTGCTCTCCCGCTGAGCTAAGCTTCCGTTGCCTGCCAAATGATTATAATACTTTCTCAAGATAAATGTAAGTCAGATTAGGCGTGACTTTCTCCTGCTTGAAGATACTGTATCCCAGAACCTCGGTCAGGGCAAGGTTGCTCACGCTCTTGTTGCTTGTAAAGACAACATATCTCTTAACATCAAGTGCCTGTTCGATCTTATACAGGAGTTTGGACCCGATGCCGCGGCACCTGTAATCAGGGTGTACGATAAGCTTGCGGATTATTCCGGTTCCGTTCTCAATATAGCCTCTTGAAGAACCGATTATCCTGCCGTTATCTACTGCTTTGAAGAATATCCCCTTGTCAAATTCCTCTTTGATCCCGGCATAATCCTGTACCATAGGAGGTATATCAAAATTATTAAGTAACCTGGCTTCACTCTTGAAAGCAAGATGCTGAAGGTCAAGTATCTCCTGAAGATCATCCAAAGTTGCTCGCTCGTATACCATTAGATCACCTGTATGAACCATTCTTTGCCTTTTTGATACTCTTCTCAATATAGAGTTTCTCATCTGCCTGCTCAAGAAGAGCGAAGATGTCTATGGAATCAGAACAAATGAACTCACATAGACCTGTACTCATCTCGATAGGATACGGCTTGCCGGCAGCTTCATTATGTTCTACGGTAATATGATCGATCCTGGCCTTGATCGCTTCCTCAGTTATATCATCCCCCACCACAGCGAAAACAACGAACTCATCGCCGCCAAGTCTTCCGACAACATCGGTGCTCCTGAAAGTATCTGTCAGTATCGAAGCTATCTCTCTCAGTGCAAAATCGCCGTCATCATGACCAAACTTATCGTTGACCATCTTGAGGTTATCCATGTCAGCATAGCAAACTATTGCTCTCTTACCCCTGTTGATCGGGTCGGTTATAGCCTTTTGTGTGAACTCGAGGAAGCCTCTTCTGTTATAAAGCCCGGTCAGCTCATCTGATTTTGCTTCCTTAGTCAGGAGACTGTTATCACGCATAAACTGTTCAAGAGAATTCTGCAGTTCACGCTTGACTTTATCCTGCTCCTCGATCATCAGAAGCGACTTGATAGATACTGACAGCTGATATGCAACAACTGAAACGTTCTGAAGATCGTTCATGTCAAGTTCATTAACAATAAAACCATACAGATCATCGCCTACAAACAACGGGAATACGGTCATCGTCAACCTGTGATCAGTTTTGACAAATTCGTGTGAGAACAACTTCTCGGTCCTGACAAGCTGAAGTTCCTCAGTCGGTGTATATACCCCGTTCTTATCAGCATATGCCTTGAGGAGCATCGACTTGGGCAGCTTCCAGTTATCACCTGCAACATGCTTCTGATTGCCCTGGAACATATACATGAACGACTGAGAGAAGCCAACGGCATCCAGTCCTTCAAGAAGCATATTATATGGAATATCTCTTCCGTGTGACATAATGAAGATACTGCCAGTCTGCTTGTTAACGAGCCTCGAGACACGGTCACGCTTGCTCATGTTGGCACTTATGATATTGAGCCCCTTGAGTGACAAAAGCCTGTAATACTCAGAGATCATGTCATCGAGAGCTATGTTCTTAAGGTTATCCTGTGTCGCCAATACGCCTTCATTCTGCAGCGTCTGAAGAACATTAAACAGCCTCTCCGTACTAACATAAAGAAGAACGTCGGAATTGACCAGCTTGCGGAAAGCGCGGTCTACCCTGTCCCTGTGTTCACTGGTGAGGATGTAGTTGGAATACTGATTACAGAATTCCTCAAGTGTCTTCTTCAGCGCAGAAGTGTTATCATCGTCGTCGAATACACCGAACAGATATTTCTCAAGAGATGTGATAAATGACTTGTCCCCGCTCCTTATCCTGTCTATGTGAAGTCTGGTCCTCATATCTTCAACATCAAGCCCTTCACACCCGCAGGAGCTTCTCTGTACAAGGAATGTCTCAACTTCGATCTTATCCGTCTTGCCGCTCTTGATGAAGTCTTCGGCTGCAAGAACAGCCTTATATGTGAGATCCGCTGAACTTGCCTCAACAGTTGTGAGAGGAGGCGTCATGGATGCTGCAAATATATCGTCATCAAATCCTGCAACAAGGATATCCTTACCCGGAGTATATCCCCTGTCCTCTATTGCTTTATAACCGCCAAGCGCCATACTGTCGTTGGCAAACACGATCGCATCAGGCTTGCCGTGTGCTGCCAGCAGCTGATCAACTATGTCGTAACTGTCTTCAGTAAAATCACCGTAAACTATCTGGGAGTCATCGAAATGAAGTCCTTCAGATTCAATTATCTGCTTGAACGCTTCAAACCTCTCTATAGCATCCCTGTTAGTCTCAGGACCGCTTACATAACAGATATCCTTGGCACCGTGCTTCAAGATCAGGTGCTTGAGAACGCGCTCAAGGCCGGACTTATTATCGAACATTACGGACGGATATCCCTGAAGATTTGATGAGAACAGAGATACTATCGGAATGCGCGGCAATGCATCAACAAAAGCCTGCTGTACCTTCCTGTCCGCTCTGGAACCGATGGTGCCCATGAGAACATAAAGAATGTCCATGTTTTGCTCCGTAGGAAGGTCAAAAACAACATTATACTGGTACTCGAATTCAGTACTCTCGAATCTGCCGTCCGGCTTACCGATATAGTGTCCCGGAAAGATAAAAAGGTTAGCATCTATAGCCTTTGCTGCAAGATCAGCCCCCTTGCAAGCCTGACTTGTAAAGTAATTGTTGGGATCATCTATCAGCAATCCGATATTAAGCCGTCTACGCATATTAACCCTCCCGCAAAGGAAATGATATCAATACACTTTAATGATATCATAATATGCAAATATATTTTAATAACAAAAAGTAAACTAATTACTAATAATCACCCAAATCAAAAGGCTTTTTAAGGAATTAGCGGGAATTAGCCGTAAGAATCAGGGCCTGACATAGCAAATGCTATAACTATGCAAAGACATGTCAGAACTTCACCGTAACAGGAGCACTCGTAAATGAGCTGAATACAGCTGAAGCATCCTCAAAGTAAAAAACCTCAGTATTGCCGTCATCAGCCGAATACATATTCTGAAGCTCCGGGTATGCATCGAGCATTGCCCTGCGCGCCTCTGTCCTGTCATCTTCAACGAGCTTGCCTGACACCCGCAGCCATTCTCCGTTCTTGAATGCACATATCTCCACCTTCGGATTTGCGTGTATCTGTCTGGAAACATCCTTGACCTTGCCCGTCTGGATATAAAGCTTACCTTCAAATACATTTACCGTACCGAAAGGTCTGACCCTGGGCTGATCACCCTCAACAGTTGCAAGGTAATACGTCTGTGCCTCCTTAAGAAAATCAACTACTCTCTGCATATTGTATCCTCCCGGAATTATAAATTATAATGTTAACCTATCTGTTCAAAATCAGCTGCACCATGCTTACAGAGCGGGCAAACAATGTCATCGGGGAGCTCGTCACCCTCGTATACATAACCGCAGACTTTACAGACCCAACCTTTTTTGCCTTCCGTCTCCGGCTTCGGCTTAACATTATTCTGATAATAAGTATATGTCATTGTCTCCTTGTCAGCGAGAACCCTGGCTTCAGTTATACTGCAAATAAACATACCGTGTGTATCAAGATCAACATAATCCTCTACCTTCAGCGACATAAATGAATTGATGTATTTAGGCAGAAATACAAGTCCGTTATCTGAACGGAGTATCGTCTCACAACCTTCGAATTTGTCGGCATTGCGTCCGCTCCTGAATCCGAAATTCTCAAAAACCTTGAAGGGAGCCTCAACAGAAAGGCAGTTAACATTCATCACACCGGTCTGCTTGATGACGTGATGGGAATAATTCTGTTTGTTGATCGTTACAGCGATCCTGTTCGGCGTATTAGTTACCTGTGTCACGGTGTTAACGATAAGTCCGTTATCCTTTTTGCCGTCATTTGATGTGACAACATAAAGACCGTATCCGATATTGAACAGTGCGGACAGGTCATTCTTATTCGCAGTATCTTCCTTCTGAGCCAGATAATCCTGACACAGTTCCTTTGCCAAGGCATCAAGCTGCGCCTTGGAATCCTCATTGAGGGCTGACATGATCTTAACGTTATTCTCTGCATAAGTGATGTTCTTTGATGACTCAAGCATCGACTTCATCGTCTTCAACGCCATAGGCGCCCACGAACCGTTCTCAATGAATGCAACAGTCTTATTCTTGAAGCCGCGCTCGGTCAAGTGATCTATGAACTGACGCATAAACGGGAAAATATCTGCATTGTAGGTTGTAGTAGCAAGTACAATACGGCCGTATCTGAAGGCATCCTCAACACACTCAGCCATATCTTCCCTTGCCAGATCGTTTACAACAACCTTGGGACAGCCGTTATTCCGCAGTTTGTCTGCAAGCATCTCTACCGCAGTCTTCGTGTGTCCGTAGACAGACGTGTAGAATATCGCTATTCCTTCCGTCTCGACTCCGTATGATGACCATGTATCGTAGAGGTTCAGGTAAGGCGTCAGATCACCTGTAAGAACCGGACCGTGCAAAGGACAGATAGTCGCAATATCAAGTCCTGCCGCCTTCTTGAGTACTGACTGCACCTGTGCTCCGTACTTGCCCACAATACCGATGTAGTAACGGCGGGCCTCACATGCCCAGTCTTCCTCCACATCCAGAGCTCCGAACTTGCCGAATGCATCTGCCGAGAAAAGAACCT
>DFIB01000043.1 GCA_002371375.1 Mageeibacillus sp. UBA3708
AAGCCGTTCCTGGTATTCAATTCCCGCAAGTACTCCGTCACCATATACAGAGCTGTCTACGGGAACAAGCAGAGCGCTGTTGGAGTTCGCCAGGTCACGCCCGGAGTAGCTCATACCGTTTACGACTGCCTGACCGGGTGCCGAAGACGCGTTTATCACTTCACCGCCCGGACACATACAGAAAGTGTAAAGCTTACGACCTGTACATGTATCAACGGCCAGTTTGTAATTAGCCGCTTCGATATCGCCTGAATCTGACGTATCGATCCCGTATTGCGCAATATCGATATCGCGCCGTTTATGTTCGATCCTTACACCGACCGCGAAAGGCTTGGATTCCATGCTGATATTCACGGAATCAAGATATCTGAAAGTATCGCGGCCCGAATTTCCGATGGCGAGTATTACATGACTGCATTCAATATGGCGGATATTTCCGCGTGAGGAAACATTTATTCCTCTGATAAGATCACCGTCGATGTCGACCGATTCCATCTTGGTATCAAAGAACACTTCACCGCCGAGTCTTATGATTTCTTCCCGTATACTGACGATTATCTCTCTTAACCTGTCAGTTCCTATGTGAGGATGCGCATCGTACATGATGCTGCCGTCCGCGCCGTGTTCAATGAATGTACGGGCAACAAATCCCTTGAGTCCTGAATTAATACCTGTGAAGAGTTTGCCGTCAGAGAATGTGCCCGCGCCTCCTTCGCCGAACTGGACATTACTGTCAGGATCGACCTTTCCTGCACCCGCACGAAATGAGCTGATATCATTAATTCTCTTATCCATTGATGATCCGCGCTCTATTACTATAGGCTTAAGCCCGTAGCGCGCCAGAACAAGCGCCGCAAAGATTCCTGCAGGGCCGAATCCGACTACGACGGGTCTCATGCCATCTGAATGAGTGAAAATCCTGTCCAGATATGGCAGTGCTTCATCATTAAGAGATCTGAGGCGCTCTGCGTACTCCTCGCTGCTGATGAATTCATATCTGAGCACGATCTTGGTCTTGCCGTGACGTGCATCAATATACTTCTTATCGATCCACAGGCTCTTACCGGCTGCGGTCATCCTGTCGTAAAAAACACCCGGATGCTTTATTATCCTGTCGCGGTCACTAATATATTCAGCCCCTTTGACAGGTTCATAGATCAGTTCAAGCACGACAATACCCCCTCGGCAGCAGCTGATGCGGAACTCCAGCAGAACTGGAGATTATAACCGCCGCAGATACCGTTACAGTTAAGCGCTTCACCGCATATAAAAAGACCGGGAGTACTCTTCAGTTCCATTTGATCATTAACTGAAGAAAGCATGATGCCACCGGTTGTAATCTGTGCATTGTCAAATGACAGACTTCCGGTTATGGTCAGCTTAAATGAAGTCATACATTCAGTGATATTGTCAATATCTGCCCTGCTCAAATCGGAAGCACGACGCACTTCTGTCAGATTCAGCCTGCCAAGAATTATAGCAAGGATATCATCGCGGATGAGACCGTTAAGCGCTTGGGAAGGTGATCTGTCAGGGAAATTCAAAAGATTGGTTTCCACTTTCACTCTTGCTTTGGGATATGACATTTTAAGCAGATTAACGGACAGGACCGGTCTTTTGCCTTCAGTCATCGCCTTGATTGCATATCCCGATATATCAAGGACGCAGATACCAGATACGCCGTACTGCGTGAAAAGGATCTCTCCTGAAGATTCAGCCAGCACTTTGTCTGTCCGACTGTCCTCATAGAGATTGAGATCACAATACGCACGCGCACCGGAAATGGAAGTAATATCCTTCTCCATCGTCTTGAGCGGAACAAGAGCAGGATAAAGAGGCGCTATATCACCGCTGCCGGTAAAAGGTGCTGCGAGCTTGAGAATACTGCCGTTGCTACCGGTACGGCTGTAAGATGCGCCGCCAACAGCAATTACTATTGTTTTGGAATGAAGCGAACCGTTTACCGTAAAACCGCCGTCATCCCTGCTGATGCTGTAAACTTGGGTGTTCATGATAAAGTCGGCATCATTGTCGATGAGGTAGTTACGCATCGCATTAACGACAGTATCAGATCTGTATGTGGCCGGATAACAGAGTTTGTCGTCACGTTCGGCCATAAGCACGCCCAGTTCATCACGGAAGAAATCAAGAGAATCCTTCTCGTCATGATGGCGTAGCAGGCTTGCAAGCATATCGGGAGAATCTGTCATGTAAAACCGGGGATCCATGTCGTAATTAGAGATGTTGCAACGTCCCGCACCGGTCATGAGGAGTTTTTTGCCGACAGAATCATTGGAATCAATTATTCCCAGACGCACCCCGCTCTCACTAAGAATGCGGCATGCGCAGTAAAGTCCGGAAGCTCCGGCGCCGATGATCAGCACATCATAATTCATTGTCGCTGTCGAGGAGTCTCAGAGACCTCTGAAATTTGCTCTCGTTGAAATGCTTCCCGTCGGTATGCTCGATAATGAACTCAGCCATCTCCTTCAGATCAACAACGTCGCCTGACAGCAATTCCAGTTCAAGCTCGCATATATCCTCTGACCTGCTTCCCGCATCAATGCTTCCGATATCAAAACACGCTTCCATTATGCTGTCCCCATATCCGAAAGTATATATCGTCCGCTCAAAGACCGTACGGCATAAAGCACTGAGATTATCATCCGTGACACCTTCCAAAGCCTCTTCAAGCACTTCGGAAGGATCTTCCTGCCTTGAAGCCTTGCTGACAAAATCAGCCACGCAGAAACGTTTCTCAGACGTCTTCACGTTCCATTCATAGCGCTGATACAAACCGCTCTCGACCTTGCCGCCGAACTTGACGGTATGCTCATACTTCTCATCGTCCTCCGCTTCCTTATATGTACGGACGCGGCATACGGCGCCTCTCGAAGCCAGGACCCTGTCCGGCGTATCGTAATATGTATTGTCCAATGTATATCTGACCGGCGAACTCTCATCCATACAGTAATCCGCGAACCAGTCTTCATCAATAATCTGAAGCAACTTCTCCTTTGAATCGAAAGCAATCTTCACTTCAGTTTCCATGCTTTACCCCTCTTAATAATTAACAGTATGTACGCCCCCTGTGGAGACTACACACAACTCTCTACCCGAGACAAAACCCATTCTCAGGATATCCTGATCGACCGCCACATCACCTATGACGCTGCCGCTCTCATTAAATACAAAGATCCTCTCATCAACGCTTATGGCAAAAACACCGTCGCCTTTGCATACACAGTGAACCTGCGAGCCCATTTCAGAACTGTAGACTATCTTGTCATTCTTATCAATAACGGCCAGTTTGTTGAGCTGATCGACACCGTCAGCAAACACGAGGAAAATATGGTTGCCTACCAGCACGGAATAATTGGCAACGGTAAAATCCAGCTTAACCTGCTCGAGCTTGTCCCCGGTAACCTTAAAAAGGTGTGAGGCAGAGAAAGCATAAAGGTTATCACCGATGAAGAAGCAAGTTGCAAGAACGTCATTGGTGTCGGTTGTATAGAACGAATTATCCTGAACAATAAGGCCTCTCTCAGTCTCGGTGATATCAAAGATCCTGATATAAGGAACCGTTGTAGCTCCTGTAGTATTGACTGTCGTTACAGCAAGCTTGTCAGACTTGTCATTGAACGATACGGACAAAGGATATCCGGAATTATATGAATTCCATTCGGAAATGACATTGCCCATGCTATCATAGATATAGACGTTGCCGTACGAAGTCTCGTCAGTCGTTATAATAGCCGCGAATCCGGAATCGGAGAGACTGGCACCCTTGATCTGCTTTGTTGTCGGAGAAGAATATACCACTTGCGTTTTATTTAGAACCGTGAAAGCATATCCGTTGAGGTCATACACAAGACAATACTTGCCGTTATTGATGCATGACGGGTTCTTATAGTTGATCGAAGCAGTATAAATATCATTGCCCGACAAAGTCAGATAAGCTATCCTCTCACCGGTTATCTTCATAACGCCTTCACTGAAAGGATAGAGTTTCTGTGCCTCGGAATACTCGCAGTTGAATCCGCCCTGGGCAGACAGCTTGATGTACTGCTCGGCACCTGCAAGACTCTTCTCGCGCTTAGATACGAAGTATAACAGAACAAGACTGACTATAAGAACCGCCGTAAAGGCCATAATGATCACGGTCAGAGTTTTGGTAAAAGATAATCTTTTATCCTGATTACCTGCAGTTCCTTCGTTGTTCTCCATTGCTATACTACCTTACGCATTGTCAGGGATATCATAGATACCGCCGACATTATCCTTTATAGCTGTGTCAAGAAGCTGATATGCAGCCCAGGCACCGTAGGAATATGTATCCTTGCCGCCATTCGCGAACAGCTCAGCCTTGTCAACATAGAAGTTGGAATACTCGCCGTCAATGAACACATAATATGAAGAGTCATCACGTTTTACAAAGTCGATCTTGTAAGTGACGTATGATTTGGTATTGAATGTAAGATTCATCTCAGGAGTATATGCAGGCTTTGCCTCCGTATCGATACCGCCGATCTTGATCGTTGCAAGAGATTCAAAAAGGATAGCACAGTAAGACCTGCCTTCAGAATTGAATATCTTGGCATTGCGGTTATCAAGCTTAACCGTCGTATTATCATCAGCGATCCTCGAATCCTTAGGTACATCCAGATCAAATCTGAAAGAAGTACCGTTATATTCACCTGTAACGGATGATATCTCATCTGCATAATAGTATGCGATGAACTCGTCGATAAGTGAAGTCACGCTGTTATCGATATAAGTGAGCTGCATATTGCTGATGACAAAGTATTTGTCGGACAGATTGGAATAACCGTAGTAATATTCACCTCTGAGGGCCGACAGATATATCTCAACACGTTCACCGTTAAGCTTACTGATGAGGAAATGATACTGAGGCTTATCAAGACCGTACATTGCCTTGTCCGCATCAGCTATCTCAACATAGCTGCTGATCTCCAGATGGAAGATCTGATTCATGAGACTTGCGAAATGTGTTCCCGCCTTGATCTTGAAAGGCTTAACAAAGTAGAACGTTGTTCCGGACTCACTTGACGCTTCTGCCGTATTACATGACGCGACAAGATTAAGATTATCATATGTACGGTCGAACTCTACCGTATTGACCTGTGTATAGTCAATATCAAGGAGCTGGGCCTGAAGGAAATTGATAGCTGTGTAGTCGGCATATGCTTTCTTGACTGTAGTTACGGTATAAACTGAATCTGAACCTTCGACCATAAAGTAACAGCTGACGGAATCATATGTGTCATGTCCAATGAGAATGGCTTTGCTCGAACCGTCTCTGAGGGTATAAACGATCTTATACTCAGGATCATCAAGACCATACTCGGCCAGATTTCCGTTCTTGACCACAAAGCCGTTAGCATAGAAAGAACACATCATCCCGAGATAAGAAGACAAGGCACTGTCTGAATACTGGACGGAGGGATCTGAATCCTCGGAAATGTATTTATATGACAGAACGTTTGTGGAATCATCCAAATCAACATCAATGACAAGGTCAGACTTGTTCTTGCGTACTACAGTCAGCTTATCAAGCTGATCGACGGACAGTGTCATGACATTATAATTGACCTCTTCCTCTTCACTGCCGCTGTTATTCTTAACAATAACAAATACGATCAGTCCGATAATCAGAACCGTCATTATTATCAGAGGTATGATCAGTTTCTTAAGTTTATTCATAATTACAGATTCTTCCTTAACTTATAAACGATGACAGCCGCAATAACAAGACCTAACGGAATTACCAACATAAATATAATAGTCATAATCGTTGCATTCGTGGAAGTTGCTTTCTCGGCGTTGATCTTATAATCATCGATTGCCTTGGATTCAACCTGAAGGACGTTATCTGTAGACATTCCTACAAGAGATCTTATGCAACCTCTTGTGAATTCAACATTGGAATCATTATATCCGAAGCTTGAGATATAGTCATCAGACGTAAGGCTCATTGTACCGAAAACCAATACTTTGGATGCCTCCGGATTATCCTTGAACGTACCGTACATACCCACGTTATATGTAGCAGGCAGACCGGTTGCGGAATCCTGTGAATTCAGGTCGATCGCAGTTGCATCGGCCGATGTTGTGAGAACAACACTTGTAACGATCGATGAAGAGGGGTTGTTAACCTCCTTAATTGATCTTGCCATGCTGCTGCGGAGAACATTGGCAGAAGTAAATGCTGCAAAATCACCTGCAACAGTTACATTCGATGCCAGACCATCTTCTGAGAGCATGTAGTTAGGATTGTTCTCGCGAACAAGAAGATTGCTTAGGGCGATATTATAGTTCTCGAGGATATTATTAAGATTCGTAAACACCTCGGAGAAGTTATTCTCATTATAATCAACTGATATCATCAACTTGCCGTTCCTGGCAAAAAGATAATCCTTGATGGGCGTGATCATACTCTCGGGAATATCGGTCTGAGGGCCGTTGATGAACAGGATATCGCAGTCCTCAGGCACTGTAAATGAAGTGGAAGCCTGTATATCGGCAGTATCAAAGCCCATAGACCCGATGATCTTCTTGATGTGAGTACTGTTATCATTACGAAGGCCTGTTACAAAATATGCCTTGTGAGATACACCTGATGTCAATCTGTAGATCGCATTATCGAATGTGTATTCGACAGTGTTGGAGACCGGCATATAGTAACCGGTGCGGTTGTAATAATCCATATCATATGTAAAGCAGTCGATCGGGTCGATGGATACAGCCTTCTTACCGTCGCTTACTACATAAGTATCACTCTTCAGGTCGAACACACCCTGAGGATCGAGCTGTGACATGATGGAAGGATATGTCTTGGGGTCAACATACTCTACAGAGATCTTGCCCTTTCCCTCTTTCACATAGCTATCCATGAGAGGAATAATATACTGGTTAGGTGTACCGGTATAGGATTCGGGCTTCTCAAAAAGGCCCACTATCCTGATGTTCGTGCCTTCGGGAAGACTGTTGAGATAATCGATCGTCTTCTGCTGCAGTGAGTTATATCCGGACAAGGAGAAGTCAAAGCTCATATACTTGCCGAGGATATTCTCGAAGAGAATATTAAATACGATCAATATGACAACGAGGATCACAGATGTACCTACTGAGTACAGCTTAAGTACACCCTGCCTCTTATCTTTGAATTCTTTGGAACTGTTATCTTTTTTTGCCATTAGTACATTCCTCCTCAATTATTGTGCCCAGCGCTTTTTCTCAAGGATCCTGAATGACAGGAACAGGAAAATAACAGTAAAGCTGACACAGAAGAATAAAGGTGCCACGGAGAAAATACCATAGCGGAAATTTGATGTCTTTGCGAAAGGATCGAGCCAGTTGACCGCGCTCTCGAGCTTATCACCGATCGAGCTTGCACTCTCGGCACTTACACCGAGGATCGACAGAAAAGCAGATATTGCATTTCCGAGAAGCTTGCCAATCGTGGACAGGAGCTGGATAACAAGGATAATTATGAATGCAGTTATCGCTGATATGATCTGGCTGTCGGTGATTGCCGAAGCAAAGATACCGATCGATATAAACAAAGCTGCCAGGAAGAAGAATACAACAACAGAACCCCATGCGCCGATCCCTACAACGCCGCCGGATATCTTCGTAACGATCATGTGCACAAATACATTGATAAACATTATACCGTACAGAAGAAGCGCGGCAAGAAATTTACCTGCTACAACAGAGAACAGGTCGATCGGAGTCGTGTAGTATAAGATCTCCGTTCCTCTCTTGCGGTCTTCCGCCAGAAGACCCATTGTGATGATGGGAACAATAACTACAAAGAACGAGCGCAGTGAAGCTATCTCCAGAGAAATATTTACTGCTCCGCTTGCGAAGTTATTGATAAAGATATAACCGGAAAGGAACGAGAATAATGCAATTGCAATATATCCGACCGGGTTCCTGAAATAAGACAGAAATTCTCTTTTAAATATCGCTATCATATTGCCTCCTTATTTACCTGAAGTGATACTCAGGAAGATCTCCTCAAGTGTGGGATCAAGTGATCTGAACTCGAGGATAGGTGTGGCAAGCTTGGACATCGCAAAGAAGATAGAAGTACGGATGTCATTATTCGTACTGCTGTCAACGATAACCTCTGCCTCATGTACTTCCTTATCTGATATACGGAGTTTGAAATCGATAACTCCGGGGATGGATCTGATGCCGTTGCCCACCTTCTTTGCATCTCCCTTAAATGACAGGAGAAGCTTGGATGAACCGGACAGTCTCTTGGACAGGTCTGAGATGGTATCTATTGCGGCAACCTTACCTTTGTTAATGATAACCACCCTGTCACAGACAGCCTGTATCTCCGACAGGATATGAGAGCTGATGATAACCGTATGATCCTTGGCAAGAGTCCTGATAAGCTTACGGATCTCAAGCACCTGATTGGGGTCGAGACCTACTGTAGGTTCGTCAAGAATAAGAATGTCAGGATTGCCGACAAGAGCCTGAGCTATACCGACACGCTGCTTATAACCCTTGGACAGATTACCTATCAGTCTGTCGGCAACATCAACGATCTTAACCATAGCAAGGATCTTCGCAAGCTGCTCCTTACGTTCTGATTTCTTAACTTTCTTGAGATCACATACAAAATTAAGGTACTCAAGAACGGTCATATCCATATAAAGCGGCGGGAGCTCGGGAAGGTAACCGATATGCTCCTTAGCCAACTCAGGTTCCTCAAGAATATCATGTCCGTTGACCTTAACAGACCCGGATGTGGAAGACAGATAACCTGTTATTATATTCATTGTCGTGGATTTACCTGCACCGTTCGGTCCGAGGAATCCGAGGACTTCATCATCATTCACGATAAATGAGATCCCGTTTACAGCTTTCTGATCACCGTAATGCTTGACAAGATTGTCAATTTCGATCATGGCATACCTCCGCTATTTTAATTCAAAGCATATTATATAACATAATATTTAATAATCAAATAATCAGCTTTCAGGCAGATTTGGTGTATATGGAGCGGTGTTGCGGGGATTATATCTTCTGAATACCGGATACATCTCATCCTTGAATGTGAAAGCGATAATATACTTCTCTCCCTGCTGAGACACAAAAGCATACCAGTTCTTATCATCGATCTCGATATTGCTGTCAGGCGTTACATTCAGCACAAACACGGAATAACCACAGTCCCTGTCATACCTGTCGGACGTCACGGGGCCAAGATACTCGCAATCCTTGACCGAGAAGGATGCCAGCTCTTCCCTCTTCCTACCTGCAATGATCCTTGCCACATCGAAAACATCATTACTCAGCTCTATCTCATACTCCCAGTTCATGTTCCTCAAGATCCTGTACAACAGATAGATCAGTCCAAACGAGATCATACCGGTTATGAATATGATATTCTTACCGAACAGTATCGGCACATAATTAAGGAAAAATATAACGATCAGCAGAGCGATCGAAGCAAAAACGCCGAATAAAATGCGGTACTTCTTATTATCACGCTTGTAGCAAAGCTCAACAAATGTATCTTCAAGCAATGGTCTATACCTCCAATCAAACGGAAATAATAATAACATAAAGGAGCAAAAAGAGACAGAGATTAAAAAAAGAGGTTGCCTCCGGGGAAGCAGCCTCTTCATGATTATCAGTAAATACGGACCTGTCAGATCTGAGGACCTGCAGATACGAGTGCCTTACCGGCTTCGTTGTTCTCGTACTTCTTGAAGTTCTTATTGAATCTTGCAGCAAGATCCTTAGCCTTAGCATCCCACTCGGAAGCATCAGCATATGTATCTCTGGGATCAAGGATCTCTGTTGATACTCCGGGAAGCTCTGTGGGTACTTCGAAATCGAAGTAAGGAATCTTCTTGGTAGGAGCCTTCTTGATGTCACCGTTGAGGATCGCATCGATGATTCCTCTGGTGTCAGGAATAGAGATTCTCTTTCCGGTTCCGTTCCATCCGGTGTTAACAAGATAAGCCTTTGCTCCGCTCTTCT
>DFIB01000001.1 GCA_002371375.1 Mageeibacillus sp. UBA3708
ATTGGTCGTTTTTGATGGTCCCGTAGTGGTCAAAATCGCCGGGCGCTAACACCTATCTCGATGCATCAACCCTTGCAGTGTCAGAATACAATTATTGAGAAGAAAATGAATAGCACAATCAGATTTGCCGGAAGCGTAATACTTGGATTAATTGTTTTTCAGATATCGATGACAGGATGCTCAGCTGATACAAAACATCAGACCTTTATTCACGAATATACAACGGTTGAGAATGAATACGATGTTGAGACGATCAAGTATGAACATGACGATACTGATATTGATGTGATCGATGTTCTCTCGAATGATAAGTATACAGTGATACTGAGATCTTTTTTCGATATGAAAGGAGAGAACTCTCACGATTTTATCAAAAGTGTCGTAAGTGTTTATGATGCAGAACTTAGTACTGTCGGCGAATTTGAACTCGCGTGTGATCCAATCTGTTGTTGCCTTGCAGGTGAGATGTTATATTTTGCTGACAACGATCGGGAAGGAATCAGTGAATATAGTGTTGCATCAGGCGACATACAAGGCAAAATAACTGTTGATTCAGATGAATATCAGATAGCATCTGATGGAGATAACCTCTATATTATTGAATCGGGATGTCTGGTATTAGTCAAATCCGACGGTCAAAAGACTATTATCAATGATGACAGGATCGAACCATATGAACGTTTTGTGGGGTTGTTCGGAAGTAATAACAGATCATATATTGCGCTTGGTAATCCACCTGATATTAATTATTATCTTATAGATACAAATTCATCAAGGCTGGAACTTGTTGCTGATTCTGAAGAGATAAACGGGTTGTATGAATATACAGACAGAGGTTATTATTTCGATTATGATGGTCCGGCCTTTATTGATTTTGATTCGCATAAAATCCGGCATATCAGACTTCTGGATTATATTGATGTCATTCCTGCGGAATCATCAGGGATTTTAAATTATTATGCAGTTGCAAATAACAATTATGTTGCGGCGCATTCTTATGCAAACGGAAAGTGCAGTATCCAATTGATCCGTAATAAGGGAGTTCCAAATACAAACGTTAACAAAGATAAGATTGTTGTTGGCGGCTTCGGGATGAGAGGTGATATTTGCCTTGCACAGGCAGTATACAGATTCAACACTTCAAATACTGATTATAGGATAGTCCTTGATGATTACAGTATGGAGTATTCTTACACGACAGCAGATGAGGCACAAGCACAGAAGTTGAAATTGCTCGCTTATTTCAAGGAAAACGGCTATCCTGACCTGCTCTACGGTGATTTCTGGGACTTCGATCACATGGGACGGGAAGGTGAATTGATCGACCTGAGTGATTGTCTTACGGAAGATATTCGATCCCGGATGATACCCTCTGTTGAGGAACTCATGACCGGCGGAAAGAGCGGCAAAGTGTACAGTGCTTGGGCAGGGTTTGACATTGCCGGATACTGGGGGGAGAAAGATATATTTGAAGGTTGTTCGACGATCGATCAGTTGGATAAGATATATGAATCGCATCCTGATGGGAAAAAGCTATTTAATGCTGTACTGTCTATGGATTTGGCAGATTCCGCGATCAGGTATCGGATTACCGGCATGATCAATAAGGATCCCAAAGCAAGGTTTACTGTTGATGATATCGAACATATAATTCGTTTTGCAGTAAAACACGGTATTACAATCAGTGACAGAGGTGGTTATTCTATAATAGATTGGGACGTGATCAATGGAGATTACATGCTTCAGGGTGGCAGACTCAGATATTATACTGTAGATCAGATAAGAAAAGTTGAAGAGGAGACGGGGAAGACTCTTTGCTATATTGGTTTTCCATCTTTATATGAGAGTTCAGATATGATATTACCCCACTGCCTGATGGCTGTACCGGAATCATCGAGACATCCACTGCAGTGCAAAAAGTTGATATCGTATATTTATGATAGTGATATTCAAAGCGGCTTGAAAGAATGCGGAATGTTCGCTGTTATGGATAAAGAAATGTCAGGGGTTCCGGATTCCGTAAGGGATGCGGTCAGTTCAGTAAACTATGTAAATGTGACGGATTGGGGTATATATAGCATAATATTCAACGAGATGGAGAGTTATTACAATGACGGCAAGGATATGCACAGCATAGCAGAGTCGCTGACAAGCCGGATCAACCTGTATCTTGACGAGAATTACTGATGTTTTGTTGTATAACAGAAAAGCAAAGACTGCTCCGGTTTGGGAGCAGCCCCTGCTTTTGGCTCGATCTATCATCAGGAGTTGATGATCACTTAGTTGTTGCAGAGTCCTTAGTGCTGTCTGCTGCGGCTTCTTCCGCTGACTCTTTTGCAGTATCTGCAGCTTTTGCCTTACTCTTCTTAACAGCCTTCTTGACAATTCCCTTGACGATCAGGAAGACGATCAGTGCGAAGAGTGCGATGATGACGATGTAAGGAAGTGCGGATACCAATCCGATCACAAAATTCCTGCCGCCGTCTTTGAGATCGTCGAGAGTATCAACAAAGCCTTCCCAGATCTCATCACCGAAAGTCTTTTTCTTCGTCTCCACCTGCTCCGTCTCCTCGATAACCTCATTGATATTAAGCGTCAGCGTGCTGTATGATGACTGGTTCTTCAGAACTCTTGCGCGTGACTCGTAGCTCTCGATCTCGTAACGCACTTCTGTCAGACGGTTCTGCAGAGTTATGATCGCATCAAGGGAATCAGCCTGTGCAAGCAGATTGTTGAGCGTCTGCTGCTCTACCCTGAGGGACTCGATCCTGCTCTGGATATCTGAATACTGCAGGGTAACATCTTCAGTATTCTCATTAGAGGAAAGAACGGTAACTGATGTTCCGACAGTGTTCACGAGTTCATCGAGTTTGTCGATCGGAACCCTGATCACATAGCTGATCCGGTGCAGGTTGCCGTTCTTGCCGGTTCCGTTCTCATTGGATGACTCAATGTAGCCGCCGACCTCGGCAACCTTTGATTCTATTGCATTTGTAACATTGTTATAGTCTGTCGTCTCGGCATTGATCGACACTCTTCTGATCAGCATCGTATCAGCAGGGTGCATCTGATCGGCATTTGTAGCGGTTTGGGGATTTGCATTGCTCCGGGATACACTGCCATCCAGGCTGCCATCATAGAATTCAGCATCTGCACTTGCTGTCTCTGCGGTGTAGTTTTCGCCGCTGAGTTCTTGCTTAGCCTCGGAAACTTCGTTTACCTGGCGGTCCGAACGGTTCGATGTCTTCCCGGACGCACTGCAAGCAGCCATCGACAGAACCATTGTTCCGGCCAGCGCTATGGATAATATCTTTGTGAACTTTTTCATCTTTCGACCCTCCGAAATGTAAGTGTTATGCCATTAATACAATCGTGATTCGCGAAATGTTGCAGGAGAGTGCAAAAAAGTCCAATGTCCATATTCCGGCGCCCGCAGCTGACTTGAACGACACGATCGACGGGGGAACTCATACTGACAGTTCCGTCGTATCACTGCTTCCGCCGAAAAACGGCATTTCTTCCGCAGTTTTCGCGGAAAGATTTCTATATATCGGCGAATCCGCGGGAAATACCATTATTTTCCGCAATTATCGCGGACTGTAATCTGTTTGTAACATTAGTAGACAGATATGGAACAGTTGTGAAGCTCACGCCGCTCTCCCGGAGCATGGACTGCATAGACTTGCCCGCATCATCTGCGGGCGGCATTGGCCTCCTTGATCCTCTTCTTGTGCAGGTACATACGCGAGTCTGCCAGCTTCTCCGACTCGCTGACTGTGTTGATCCCGGATTCGTAAGATGCTGTTCCGCAGGCAATGTGGAGCGGGATGGGAGGGTTAGTATCCTGATTATAACGTGAGATGGCTTCGGTCATCTCCTTGGCCGCATTGAGTACCAGGGCTTCGTGTCCGGCGCCTTTGATGATGGCAAAGAACTCGTCGCCGCCGATCCTGAAGCACTTGCCGTATTTGCCGAAAGTCTCGTCGATTATCCTGGCTGCTGCCTTGATGTGGCGGTCACCTTCGCTGTGGCCGTACCCGTCATTTACCATCTTGAGGTCGTTGATGTCCAGGAGCGTCAGGGAGGCCTGCGAAGTCTCGTCATCAGACAGCTCTTTCTCAGCCTCATCGAATGCAAAACGGTTGGCAAGTCCCGTCAGTCCGTCCACACGGGCCAGGCGGAACATTGTATCGGCCTCACTCGTCTTGCGGTTGATCTCCATGATATTGCGGAGTTCATAGACGGCAACGATTACGATGAATGCCGCCAGCCCGTAATTGACAGTCTGGATACTGTATCTGCCCTTCATGATGTAGTAGAGTACCATGTCGATGACACCCGTTATGATGAGTATGACGAATGCGATGATAAGCGAATTCCGCCTGGGTATATCGCTGTCCTTGCTGCGTATGGCAGAGAAAAAGAATGCAATGAGAAGTATCATAGCGATTATAAGATTTGTATGTATGCCCATGAGCAGAATGCTGAAGTCGAAGATCCCGGTGAAGAGGGTTACGAGGATCATGACAAACAGCAAGAATGATGTGCAGCAGACTACTACCGGCAGCTTGTGTTTCAGCTTACCGGAATAGGATGATACGAACAGGACAAATGGCACCGGCATAAGTGACAGAGCGATGTATTCGGCCAGCCTCGGCATGGCGGAATCCAAGAAGAGGAGCTGCCATATCTTGGTGCTGGACATCAGAAAGCATCCCACGAGGATAGACAGAGATCCGAGGGATACCGTCTCGAGCATGCTGTTGCGCCTGATGTGGAAGACAAGCCCCATGAGGATAATGATGAGTCCGATGATGCAGGACGTGAAGCACAGCGCGAACTGGAATATTCCGGCTCCGACACCTTCTCTTAAGTAGTCGTTGCCCTCGGTCAGTCTTGCCGAGCGGAAGGATGTCCAGTTGTTGATCCTCAATGCTTCGTATTCGATCCTCAGATGTCCTGTTCCTTTGAAGAAGGGGATGTTCACAAAGTGAGTATAGTCACCATAGTATTTGCCGTAGTAGAACGGGATCTCCGGATGGAAATCGTAGATCTGTTCGTCATTAAGATAGATCTTGAAGAACAGGTTGCTCGTCTCAAAGCACAGGTCTTTGCCTGCGGTGAACACCGAGGTGATATCACGCTTTATCACGCCTTTGTTATTGCTGAACCGGAGCTTCGTCAGGTCGGCGGAATTGCCGTCTTCATACGTCCATCCGATGTTGGCATTCGTGTCAAATGAGGTGAGGTTGCCGCCTGCGATCTTCACGAAAGGATGGAGGAAGAGCAAAATAAGACAAAAGAGGACAACGCCCAAGACTATGAATGTATAGATCTTCTCTCTTGGTGTGGCCGTACGCTGATCTTCATGGCGCTTAATATCATCTGAGAACGACAAGGATTCCGTACCTCTCTTCTTCCGTGAACTGCTGCCTTCAGTCGCTATAATTATAGCAGAATTTTGACATCCATGCATTTATACGTATGTTAAAATATTTATTGAATTTGATGATTATTTTTAGTTTTAAGAGGGCGGTGGCTTGATGGAATCAATCAAGGTTTTTATTTGCGAAGATGAGAGTATAGTGCGTGAAGGGCTGCGCGACATGATCCCGTGGGAGAAATACGGGTGTGAGTTTGTAGGTGATGCACCTGACGGCGAGATGGCGCTTCCCATGATACGTGAACTCAAGCCGGATGTGCTGATCACTGACATAACCATGCCGTTCATGGACGGTCTGTCGCTGAGCAAGATAGTGACTTCCGAGCAGCCGGATATCAAGGTGATCATTATCAGCGGGTACAGTGATTTCGAGTATGCCCGTCAGGCGATCGAGCTGGGTGTGGAGCAGTATCTGCTCAAGCCTGTTACGAAGGCGGATATGATCAAGGCGCTTGAGGGGATAAGGCAGAAGATCATTGAGGAGAATGAGCAGAAGAACTACCTGAGCAAATACGAGCAGGAGTTCAAGAAGTTTGAGCGATTCTCACACAGGGCCTTTTTTGAGAGGCTCGTGGAAGGGTCGCTGTCCGTTCAGGAGATATATGAGCAGGCAAATAACCTTCATCTCAACCTGTCGGCGAACGGATACAACATGGTGATTTTTACCATACGCGACGTTCAGCAGTCCGGTTATGCAGACGATGCGGCCAATGTTACTGAGAGCCTGCTCAACCACTTCATGCAGTATCCGGACTTCATAATATTCAGATGCAATCTCCTGTCCTACGCAGTGCTGGTCAAGGGGGATCAGGACAGGCTGGCGCAGTTGAGCGACAGGTGCGTGAAGATGATACAGCAGCACTGTGAGGAGGCGTCATCTGCCCTTGACTGGTATGTTGCAGTGGGCGTTCCTACTAACAGACTGAGCGGATTGTCCGGATGCTATGCCGATGCGAACCGTGCTTTCGCGTACAGGTATATGTTCCCGGACAGGCATGTGTTCACGTCGGAGATGCTCAAGTCTGAGCAGTATGCGCCGACGGCGGTGAATACAAATGCAATGGATGCGGGCAAGCTCGATCCCATGATCATCAGGAACTTTGTGAGGACCGGCACGCTCGCCGAGACTGATGCCTTCACCGATGAATACATCACGAGCCTTGACGGGGTGGAGAACGCGATGCTGTTCAGGTACTATCTGCTTGTCAGCATCAGGGTCAACGCAGAACTCGAACTGAGGGATGAGGGAGTGGCGCTGCCGGAGATCGCGGTGAGCCTTCCCGCCGTCGATGTTAATATCGGGGCAGATAATGTCCGCGGATATCTCAAGGAGATACTCGGCAATGCGATCAAGCTACGTGATGTGGAAGCCCAGAAGCGTAGCAGCGACATTATCGACAGCGCATTGAAATATATCGACAGGAATTATACTGACGAGAACATCTCGCTTGACAGCGTGGCGGTGGCAAGCAACATCAGTGCGAATTATCTGAGTGCCCTGTTCAGCCAGAAGGTGGGACTGTCGTTCGTCGAATACATCACTAAGAAGCGTATGGCAAGAGCCAGACAGCTGCTGCGCAACACTTCAAAGAGATCGGGTGAGATCGCGGTGGATATCGGATACAAGGATCCGAGGTATTTCTCGTTTGTTTTCAAGAAGAAGCACGGCTGTACGCCGAGCCAGTACCGTAACGGGGAATCGGACGAAGAATGAGCAGATTGCACAGGCTTTTTGACAGGAACACCATCAGAGGTAAGATGTACCGTCTTATCATGCAGATGTTTGTGCCTGTCATGTTCATCCTGCTTCTCATCTTTGCCATGATCATAACGCGTAACGTCATGTTCGCGTCGGTAAGCGGCAATATCACGGATGCGTCGGGCTTTAACCAGAACTTCAAGAACGAGGTGGATCTGAAGATGTACCTCTATGTAAGCGGCAGCAACAAGGATATACCCTGGCAGGACGTGGCTTCGGCCAGATCCCTGGCAGAGAAGCTTCTGAAGAATTCGACGAATGCCGACAGCCGCAAAGCCATGAACAACGTTCTGACTCTCTGCAACAACCTCAGTACATACATGACGAGGATACAGCAGACTGAACAGTATGATGAGAGAATGGATCAGCTGCAGACGAATATCTACGGAATCACGCAGCTGATCGAGGACCACTTCTACGCATATCTCTACCATGAGGCAGGTGAAATGGCAAGGATCCATACACAGCTCGATTACTGGCTGACTGCGGAGATCGTCGTCGTGGTTCTCGTAATATTCATCGTCACGCCGCTCATGCTCCGCCGCGCGCTCCGTCTGAGCAGGAGCATCACGGATCCGATCATTGCGATGAACAGCCGTGTTGAGGAGATTGGCGGCGGTGACCTGAGCAAGCATACTCCCGTGCAGACCGATGACTCGAGTCTTGCCATGCTCAGCCGGGGAATCGAGGATATGGCCGAGAGGCTCGACAGGCAGATCGAGCTCAACCGTCAGGAACAGATACGTCTTAAGGACATCGAGCTCTCTCTAATTCAGGCGCAGATCAATCCGCACTTCCTGTATAACACTCTCGATGCGATCGTGTGGCTCATTGAGATAGGGAAGAACGAGCAGGCCGAGGAGATGGTCACGAGCCTGTCATCATACTTCAGGTCGTTCCTGAGCGACGGCAAGGACATCGTAACT
>DFIB01000195.1 GCA_002371375.1 Mageeibacillus sp. UBA3708
TTACCGACAGCGGAGGATTTCAGGTCTTCTCCCTGGCTACCCCGAAGGATATCGTAGAGGAAGGTGTCCACTTCAGGTCACATATCGACGGTTCCAAACACCTGCTTACGCCCGAGAAATCAATGAAGATACAGAACGATCTCGGCGCTGACATCATCATGGCTTTCGACGAGTGTTGCCCGTACCCTTCAACGCACGAATATGCTGCCAGATCGCAGGCAAGAACGACGAGATGGCTTGAGAGATGCATCGAATCACACAAGAATCCTGATAAACAGGGGCTGTTCGGCATCATCCAGGGCTCCATGTACGAGGATCTGCGCCGCGAAAGCGCAGCCGCAATAACTTCATTTGATCTTCCCGGTTTTGCCATCGGCGGCATCTCGGTAGGAGAACCGGCCGAAATGTTCTACAAAGTTCTCAACTGCACAACTCCGCTTATGCCCGAAGATAAGCCGCGTTATCTGATGGGGGTCGGCACCCCCGATTATCTGGTTGAAGGTGCCATTGCCGGTGTTGATATGTTCGATTGTGTCCTTCCCACGCGTCTCGGCCGTCACGGCACAATTCTGACAGCAAAAGGCCGTAAGATTGTACGCGACAAGAAGCACGAGGAATGTTTTGAACCTATGGATCCGGGATGTCAGTGCTATGCATGCCGTAACTATTCCGCTGCCTATGTACGTCACCTCTTCAAGGCCGGCGAGATGTTCGGAATGAGGCTTGCATCCAATCATAATATATATTTCCTGCTCCACCTTATGGAACAGATAAGAGAAGCGATCGCAGCTGATTGTCTGGGAGACTTCAGAGATGAATTCTTTGCAAAATACGAGGGCGCAAGGTACAACCGGGAGAGGTAAACCGTACTACAACGTCTGCGCTGCGCTGTCGTACATTAACATGGCGATCATCAGCTTCTCAAGAGAGCCGTACGTCTTATTCTGCTTGCCGAACAGCACTTTGTAGCAGTATGTCAGCGGGAAAACATAAATGGTATGCCCATTGATGCTTATATCATACCTGAACCTCAGGTTCTCTGCAGTAATCCCTTCCATTGAGACAACGTAATATTCGCCGGTACGGGTCACCTCTAGCTGCTTGCCGTTACAAGATGCAGTCACAGGTTCACTGCTCTTGAAATAAAGCTTCAGCTTGGTGGCGGATTTGAGAACAAGACTCGTTCCTTCAAGAATTATCGCGGTTCCGTCAAGAGAACTCACATCATAGGAATCCATACCCATCATCTCCAGAGATCTGCGCAGAGCATCAAGGTCAATCGATGAGATATTCTCCACCGCCCCGACATCAGAAGACCAGTCATCCGCCACGGCAGATGTGCCCTCACCATAACCGAAGTACTGTTCGGTATAGATCCCGTAAGCCATCATCTTTCCGACGAACTGCTTCACATTTGAAGAATAATCACCGTTAAGTAATGCTCTTGCATAGTCCTCAACGGAGAAATTATAATCGGCGACCTTCACAGTCTCACTGTTGTCACCATAGAAAGTAATCTTAACATTGTCCCTCATCTTCTTGGCGGCAAGAGAGATCGTAGTCTTGTAGTAGACATCGTCATACCCCTCAACAGGTTCGGGAGAGGGCAGATCCTTGATATAGACTGTTCTGTCATTCTCGCCCGGAACGGTTATCTTAAGATGTGACTCATCACTGTCCTCAAAGCTTCCGCTCAGCGCGAAATAGAAATCGACACCGACCTCACCGTCAAGACTGACCTGATATCCTGCAACGATATTCGCGATTGAGGATGTCAGATAACCGGGATTGGCCGAACCGCCGTCTATGTGAGCATATCTTCCGCTTATGTTCTCCGGGGCATATGCCGTTCCGCATCCTCCCTTAAGATTCACGCACCCATCAAAGACACAATACATTGCATTATCATTATCGATAGAATCCAGCGACCAGTCCCTCGATACTTTGATCTCCTCAAGTGATGAGCAGTTCTGGAACATATAAGTCATGTTTATAAGACTGTCCGTCACAAAAAGATCACCGAATTTGATCTCCTTAAGGCTCTTACAGTCTGCGAACATACTGCTCATGTGCTTAACATTGGCAGTATTGAATTTTTCGCCGAGATCGATCATTTTTATGCTCGTGCAGCCGCGGAACATGTTGCGCAGATCCTCTGCACCGGATGTGTCGAACTCCTCCCCGAGATCCAGGTAAGTAAGGCTCTCACAATTAAGAAACATTCCGTCCATATCCACGATATTGCTCATGTCAAGGCTGCCGAGATCAATACTCTCCAGCCTGGTACAATTCCTGAATATGTCCTGGGCATATCTCTTATCAGGATTCATAGTCGCATTCGTAAGGTCGATATTCACGAAATAATAGTTCTGGCTGTTATTCTCCATGAACAGACGGTCAGGATCCGTGATGTAAGCACCATCAGCAGACACCCTGACATTGACTTCCCCGCTGACACCGGACAGCTGCTCCATTATCGTATTCCGGTTTACATCGCCTGCCAGCGTCAGCGTATGAGTGTCGCTGTCATAACTCGAATAGTCTTCGGCAAAGACAATATTCGTGAATGCTGTTCCGGTTATTAGCGCCATCGACAAGACGGCAGCACAGATCTTTGTGATATTCATATTAACTACCTCTGGATATTTTGAACTGATTATACTACACAATCGCCCCTGCAGTCATTCATCCTTGGTCATTCCATATTTCGGGAAGCAAAGATAAAGCCTGCCCCGGTGAGGCAGGCCTGATCAACTTAATCTTCTGACAACCGGCTTACTTATCTACGATCATCGACAACGCACCGTACAGGATCGGATCATCGCCAAGTGCAGCATTCTTGAATTCGACAGTCTCACGGATAGACGGCATGCAGTATCTGTCAACTTCACGTAATATCTTCGGGAGGAAAATATCTCCGCACGCTTCGATAACACCGCCGCCGTAGATAACGACTTCCGGGCTGAACGTGTTAACGAGGTTGCCCGTAGCGATCGACAGATAGTGGCATGCGCGGTCAACGGCTTCTGTTGCAACTTCATCACCTGCTGCAAGCGCTCTCTTAAGAGCTTTGCTCCTAAAAGTACCCGCAGACAAAGCGTCTTCCATCAGAGTTTTCCTGCCTCTGGCGATCTGCTCATTAATATAAGCCGTCATGCCCTTCTTACTGGAGAAAGCTTCGAGGCATCCGCGCTGTCCGCATCCGCAGAGAGGTCCTTCGGGATCGAGGATCATATGTCCATACTCGGCACCTTTGAACTGATGTCCCGTGTAAAGCTTGCCGTCAAGGATAAGACCGCCGCCCATTCCCGTTCCGACAAAAAGGCCGACAACATTCTTGTATCCCCTTGCAGCACCGTACTTATATTCACCAAGCACACCGACATTAACGTCATTGCCGAT
>DFIB01000221.1 GCA_002371375.1 Mageeibacillus sp. UBA3708
TGACGCCCTCATTGACAACGGCCGTCGTGGCCGTCCGGTTACCGGTCCTGGTAACCGTCCGTTAAAGTCCCTGTCTGATATGTTAAAGGGTAAGCAGGGCCGTTTCCGTCAGAATCTGCTTGGTAAGCGCGTAGACTATTCCGGTCGTTCCGTTATCGTAGTAGGTCCTGAGCTGAAGCTCCATCAGTGCGGTCTTCCGAAGGAGATGGCATTGGAGCTCTTCAAGCCCTTCGTCATCAAGAAGCTCGTTGAGCTCAACGAGAAGCTCAATATCAAGACAGCACGTAAGCTCGTTGACAGAGCAGACCCGAAGGTATGGGATATCCTCGAAGACATCATCAAGGACCACCCCGTTCTCCTGAACCGTGCTCCTACGCTTCACAGACTCGGTATCCAGGCTTTCGAGCCTATCCTTGTTGAGGGCCGTGCCATCAAGCTCCATCCTCTCGTATGTACAGCTTTCAACGCTGACTTCGACGGTGACCAGATGGCTGTTCACGTACCTTTGTCAGCAGAAGCACAGGCAGAGGCAAGATTCCTCATGCTGTCCACAAATAACCTCCTGAAGCCTCAGGACGGTAAGCCGGTCACGGTTCCTACACAGGATATGATCCTCGGCTGCTACTATCTTACGATGCAGCGCGACGGCGTTAAGGGTGAGGGAATGGTATTCTCATCACTTGAGGAAGCTTTCATGGCTTACGGTGAGCACCAGCTTGACCTTCACGCTGTCATTAAGGTCCGCGTAACGAGAGAAATTAACGGCGAGGCCAAGACAGGCCTTGTTGAGTCAACACTCGGAAGATTTATTTTCAACGAGATCGTTCCTCAGGACCTCGGCTATGTTGACAGAGCAGTTGAGGGCAATGACCTCGTTCTCGAGTGTGATTTCCTCGTAGGCAAGAAGCAGCTTGAAGATATCATCTCACGCTGCATCGCCGTTCACGGAACGGAGAGAACTACGGTATTCCTCGATGATGCTAAGGGCCTCGGCTACAAGTATTCAACAATAAGCGGTATCTCCATCGGTATCGAGGACATGATCATCCCTGATATCAAGGAGAAGATGATCAAGGAAGCAGACGCTAAGGTTGATAAGATCGCTGCAGGTTACCAGAAAGGTTTCCTCAAGGAATCAGACCGTCACAGAGAAGTTATCAAGGTATGGGAGAAGGCGACGGATGACATCACAAAGGCTCTCATGGCTAACCTGGATGCATATAACCCTATCAAGATGATGTCAGACTCCGGTGCCCGTGGTAATGCTAACCAGATCAAGCAGCTCGCAGGTATGAGAGGTCTCATGAACGATACATCAGGTAACATCATCGAGATCCCTATCAAGTCTAACCTCCGTGAAGGCATGAACGTTATCGACTTCTTCATCTCTTCACACGGTGCACGTAAGGCTCTGTCCGATACGGCTATCAAGACGGCTGACTCCGGTTACCTCACAAGAAGACTTGTTGATGTATCACAGGAAGTTGTCATCACTGAGGATGACTGCGGTACGACAGACTTCACATGGGTAAGAGAGATCGCTACTATCGCTAATAACAAGAAGGATGTTATCAAGTCACTTAAGGACCGTCTCTACGGCAGATATGCCGCAGTAGGCTGTGACATCATCAATCCTCTTACGGGCGAAGTGATGGTCAAGGGTAATGAGCTTATCTCTTCCACAATGGCCAAGAAGATCGAGAGTGTCGTCAAAGAGGCACAGGAGAAGGCAAGAGAAGAAGGCAAGAGCGTATCCGAGATTGAGGCTATCGGTAAGATCAAGATCAGATCGGTATTTGACTGCCAGTCCAGACATGGTGTCTGCGCTAAGTGCTACGGTATCAACCTTGCTACTGCAGCTCCTGCTTCCGCAGGCGAGGCAGTAGGTATCATGGCTGCACAGTCCATCGGTGAGCCTGGTACGCAGCTGACAATGAGAACCTTCCACTCCGGCGGTATCGCTTCAGGCGACGATATCACACAGGGTCTCCCCCGTGTCGAAGAGTTGTTCGAGGCACGTACTCCTAAGGGTGAGGCTGTTATCTCACAGATCGACGGTGTCGTATCCATCGAGACAGGTGAGAAGGGCAAGAGAGATATCATCGTACGCGCTGTTCTTACAGGCGAGGATGCTGATGAGATCAGGACAAACGATAAGGGTGAGCCCATGACGGAAGTCCGCTATGCGATCCCGCTCCACTCTACCATCACGGTAAGTGAGGGGCAGCATGTTGAAGCAGGACAGGCTCTTACAGACGGTAACGTTAACCCCGGCAAGATCCTCAAGATCAAGGATATCCGTGGTGTACAGAAGTACATCGTGAGCGAAGTATCCAAGGTTTATAAGAACGGTGGTGTTAACATCAACGATAAGCACATCGAGATCATCACAAGACAGATGATGAGACGTGTCAAGATCGAGAACCCCGGCGACACGGGATTCATGACAGGTACAACTGTAGACTGGTTCGACTTCCTCGCTGCAAACAAGAAGTGCGAGGCAGAGGGTAAGACTCCGGCAGTAGGCAAGCGTCAGCTCCTCGGTGTTACCAAGGCAGCTCTCGCAACTGATTCCTTCCTGTCAGCCGCATCCTTCCAGGAGACAGCAAGAGTTCTTACTGATGCCGCTGTTAAGGGTAAGGTTGATCCCCTCATCGGTCTCAAGGAGAATGTTATCATCGGTTCACTTATCCCTGCAGGTACAGGTCTCAAGGCGCACCGCAATATTACGGCAGTTCCTGTTATCCCTGAGAATGCAAAGCTTATCACAGGTGAGGAGTACGATCCTGAATCTCCAAATGCCGGAATGTTCAAGAATGATTATCTTGAGGAAGTCAGAGAGATCGATGAAGTCCTTGATGCAAAGACAGAGAATGCGGACTGACAAGTTAATCTGATATAGTTACGGATTTACGGTTTCTATGAGCGGGGTTGCCTAATTCGGGCGCCCCGCCTTTATTATGTTGTCCTTGGCAAAACATGCGAATTTGATTCAAACGGTGTTTGTACGAACCCTTAAAATACCGTAATAGGGATAACTGACATCAAGCAGGGGCTGCCTCAAAAGTGATTAGCTTCACGAAGAGGCAGCCCCTGTATCTTACTTAACCACGATATTGACGATCTCCGGATAATTGTTGATCCTCACCGGGAGAACGCTGTTGCCCAGTCCGCGGCTTACTATCATCTTCATGTTGCCGGCATCATAAATGCCGCCATAGTATTCCGGGAAGAAAGTAAAATCAGGAGAGAGCAGACCGCCCTTTCCCGGAATTATTATCTGACCTCCGTGAACATGACCGGTCAGTACAAGATCAGCACCAAGATTCAGGTACAGATCCTTGAACAGAGGATCATGCGCCAGCATAATGACAGGCTTGGCGTCGTCAAAGCGTCCGTATGCTCTGAAGTCAAAGCACGAACTGTCTGCAACACCTGCAAGAATATAGTCACCGCAGTTGATATAGGTATCATCAAGAAGGACAACGCCGATCGACTCAATTTCCTCCAGGAATCTGTCAAACCGTTCGCCTGTCAGCCTGGCTTCATGATTGCCTGTTATGTAATATACGGGAGCGATATCAACAGCTCCCTCAAAAAAATCTTTCGCGATGGAATAAGAGGTATGCCTTGAATCAACGGCATCACCTGTTACGGCGATAATATCAGGCTTAAGCTCTCTGATCCTGCCGAGAAGAACATGCTGGTCAAATCCAAAAAACTGGTTATGGAGATCGGAAATCTGAACTATCCTTATCTCGCGTCCCAGTCCGATATCAGCTTCATATTCTGACACGGTCAGATGGTAGTTCTGATACAGGCAGAAGCAGATTGCCGCCGCCAGCAGTGCGGTAAATACGGGAACAGTTATATAGAACTTCTTCTTGCGTGTCTTGTGATGCCATATGAGCATTCCGGCAAGTGCGCCAAGTGAACCGCCGATAACTGCTATGAATATCAACGTTCTCTCGGGTATGCGCCACTTGCCTTTCACGGCTTTGTGCTTGTCTATGCCATACAGCGCGAAAGCGGCAATATTTACAAATACCAGATAATAAACCAGCAACATAAGAAAGATTATACATTAATAGTGTAATCTCTTCAAAATCACCTTGTTACACAATTGCCCCATTTGAGGAAGGGACATTTGTCGGAAAATGTTGTAAAATATGTCCAATATGGACAGGTATTGTCTATACAAAAGAAGGAATTATGATTTTTAAACATAACAGGAAGCAACACATATTAGCTCTTATTGTCGGTGCGGCCGTGGCGGTACCGATATTGACGTTGCCGATCGGTGTCAGAGCCGGGATCAGACCTGCGCTTGCCGTATCGAACGCATATAAGGTTGCTTTCGGTGTCAATGAAGAATACGAGGAGTTTATCGAGGGCGATGATGTAGAGCTCGAGGATTTCGCAATTACTGACGAGGGCGAGATGATCGACAGCTACAATCCTGATGACGACGGATCCGATATCCTTGATGAAGCGGATTCCAACATCCTTGATGAGGATCCCGGTACTTATTCAGATATTCCGAAGTATACGGTATATCAGGAATTCGATGAGGACAGCCAGCCGATCGAGCTTCTCGATCCCCAGTATTTCGCTGCTGATTCCACCCAGTACTATGTTAAGAATGTAACGAGCCTTAAGGAATACCCCGATACGACGAAGAAGACTCTTCAGAGGATGAGCGTCGGTGAGGGTGTTACGAGGATCGGTATCGGTGATACATGGTCCAAGGTTAAGACAAAGGACGGTAAGGAAGGTTTTATTCTCTCATCTCTCATCACCGATGAGATGGTATGGGTAAGGACGAACCTTTATGTCTGGGTCGATACTGACAGTCTTGTTCTCCGTAAGGAGGCTTCCACAAGAAGCAATATGCTCAAGACGCTGCATGACGAAGAGAGACTCCACGTTATAGCTTATGCTGATAAGTGGTACAAGGTCGAGACAAGGGACGGCACTACGGGTTATGTTTATAAGTCTTTCACAACGAGGAAAGCACCCCCTACGCCTACACCTACGCCTACGCCGCGTCCTACGGCAACCAAGAGGCCGTCAAGCAGCAGGAGCAGTAGCAGCCGCAGTTCGAGTGGTACGGGCAACGTTAATAAGCTTCCCAAGATTACCGGTAAGAACGGAGAGAGTATCGTAAATATAGCAGCATCTATGCTCGGTGTAAGATATGTTTTCGGCGGATGTTCCAAGAAGGGCGTTGACTGCTCCGGACTTGTTAAGTATTGCTATGCACAGATCGGTATCTACGTATATCACGGCGCCAATAAGATATGCAACAGCTATGGCGTTGCCGTCTCCAGAAGTGATATCAAGCTGGGTGATGTTGTCTGCTACGATTACGGCGGCTACTGCGGACACTGTGCGATCTATTCCGGAGGAGGACAGGTTATCCACGCGTCGATGTCCAAGGGAAGAGTGCTGTACAGCAGGCTTGACATATTGAAGATACGAAGGATCAAACGACTGATAAGGTAAATATAGAATATCAAAGACTGTTCAGATATAATTGAGCAGTCTTTTTAACATTGGAGGGGAATTATGAATAACGATATCAGAGGATTTCTGGAAGAACTGGCAAGCAGTGCACCTACTCCGGGAGGCGGCGGAGCATCAAGTCTCGCAGGGGCAGTCGGCGTTGCGCTCTGCAGTATGGTTGCCAACCTGACAACGGGCAAGAAGAAATATGCCCAATACCAGCAGGATATAGAGACGATCCTGGAGCAGGGTGAAGCTCTCCGCGGAAGGCTCCTGGAACTGGTTGATAAGGATGCCGAGGCTTTCGAGCCGCTTGCAAAGGCCTATTCCATTTCAAAGGACAATCCCGGCAGGGATGTGATACTGGAGGACGCTCTCAAGGCTGCAGCTGCTACGCCTTATGCAATCCTGGAGACGCTGTCTGATTGTTCGGATCTCGTGACGGAACTCGGGACAAAGGGTTCAAGACTTGCAATAAGCGATGTGGGATGTGCAGCTGCACTTATCTCCGCAGCTGCTAAGGGTGCGGTCATGAATATCTATATCAATACAAAGCTCATGGCCGACAGGGATTATGCCGAGTCGCTCAATGAGCGGAGCATTGAATTACTTCACTCGATAACAGACAAATGCGATGATGTTTATGATATCATTGCCGAGAGTCTCGGAGGTTCACCCGCCTGACAGGCGATTATAATAACAGACTGGAGATATATACATATATGATTGAACTTCGCGGAAAGGCAGTTGCTGACTGTATAACAGAAGACGCATCGAACAAGGTAAGATTACTCAGGGAGAAGGGAATCAACCCCAAGCTTGCAGTAATAAGAGTCGGAGCAAGACCTGACGATGTCGCATACGAGAGAGGGATCATCAAGCGCTTTGACAATGCAGGTGTCGATTATGAGGTCCATGAGCTTGACGGTAATTGCACGCAGGAAGAGTTGAACAGTCTTTTTGACAGGGTTAACGGTGACAGCAATGTTCACGGAATACTCATGTTCCGGCCGCTTCCCAAACACCTGTCGGATGAGTACATGAAGAGAACGATCGATCCCGGTAAGGATATCGACGGAATGGGCTATGTCAATCAGGCGGCACTTTATTCAGGCAAAAAGAATGTGTTCGCGCCCTGTACTGCCCAAGCTGTCATCGAGATCCTCCATTATTATAAGATACCCACAGCGGGTAAGAGGGTGACGGTGGTCGGAAGGAGCCTTGTTATCGGCAGGCCTGTATCGCTGCTGCTCATATCCGAAGATGCCACTGTTACCGTGTGCCATACCAAAACGGCAGACCTTGCTTCCGAGCTTAAGAGGGCTGACATTATCGTGGCGGCAGCAGGCAAGGCCGGGATGATCAAGGCCGGCATGACAGGTGAAGGGCAGATAATAATCGACGTAGGAATGGATACGAACGAAGAAGGCAAGCTTTGCGGCGATATCGACTATGAGAACGTGGCTCCTAAGACAGAAGCTATCACGCCTGTTCCCGGCGGAGTCGGCACGGTTACAACATCTGTATTGCTCCGCTACACGGTTGAGAGTGCTTTAAGATCGGCAAATGGCTAAGTGTGAGGTATCGGGCAAATGTGGGGGCTGCAGCTATATAGGGCGGCCGTATGAGTATCAGCTGGGGCTTAAGCAGGACCTCGTCAATAAGTTGATCGGCCCTTTCTGCCCGGTCGACAATATCGTACCATGCGATGAGCCTTACTATTACCGCAACAAGGTACATTCCGCTTTCAAGAGGATACGGGGCGGCAGGGTCATACACGGGACATATGAGCCCGGTTCACACAGAATTACCGAACACAGGAAGTGCCTTATCGAGAATAAGAAGGCGCAGGCGATAATCAATTCGGTTGAGAAGATCGCCATCGACCATAAGATCCCGATATATGATGAGCGGTCCTGTAAGGGACTTCTTCGGAGAGTTCTGGTCCGGATCTCGGAGGAGACGGGTCAGATAATGGTCGTGATCATTCTGGGTAATAAATATTTCAAGGGTAAGAGGGAATTCATTAATGAGCTTTTGAGACTTCATCCGGAGATTACTTCAATTGTTCTTAATGTAAATGAGCGCACTGATTCCATGATCCTTGGCAGCAGGTCACGAGTTGAATACGGCCCCGGGCATATAGATGAAGTGATACTCGGCAAAAGGTTCAGAGTATCTCCGGATTCCTTTCTTCAGGTGAATACTGCCCAGACTGACAGGCTGTACTCGGTGGCGATGAGCCTGGCAGACATTGGGCGGGAAGACAGCGTATTGGATTGTTACTGCGGGATCGGGACGATATCTCTGTGTGTATCAGATCTCTGTTCACATGTTACGGGCGTCGAGATAAATCCGCGTGCCGTGTCCGATGCCGTGCATAACGCCAGGATAAACAAGTGTAAGAATGTTGACTTTATCGCGGCTGATGCAACTGAATTTATGGAGGAACTGGCAGCATTCGGAGACGCTCCCCGCTATGATACTGTGATCATGGATCCGCCGCGTTCCGGATCAACGCACAGATTCATCAAGGCGGCGGCAAAGGTCGCTCCCACGAGGATCGTATATATATCGTGTAATCCCGAGACACTTGCCAGAGATCTCGAAATATATGAATCCTGCGGTTACGAAGCGGTCAAGGCCGTGCCGGTTGATATGTTCCCCTGGACAGATGACGTGGAGACGGTGTGCCTCTTGAGCAACACCCAAACAGGTTGATGCGATATGTGATAAAATAACAAATTGAGAAAGTAAACATATCGGAGGAATTATGCCGGAACTTCAGTATCCTTTTGACTCAGATTA
>DFIB01000092.1 GCA_002371375.1 Mageeibacillus sp. UBA3708
GGCACATGTTCTTGACTTCTGTTGAGTAGATCATATTATCCTCCTAAAAATAAAATACGGATTAGATTAGAAATCACTTAAAAAGGTATCATAATGAGACCCATATATCAAGCAAACAGACTGTAAATTTAACAACTGCCTTCTGTCGCACTGGCCAATTCCCGCGCACATCATTGCCGTACTTCATGATCAATTCTCTGTCAAAGGTGCTTTACAGGATGTTACGTATAGACTGCTCATCCATTTTGTCTGCGATCTTAAGATAGCCATCCGGATATTTTGACTTAGGAAAACCCTTCTTGAACCTCGATATGAACTTCAGAACAGGCATGGACGGTGCAACGTCGATCACAGGTCCGCATATCATGTAGAACTTACCGCCGTTCAATACATTGATATAATTGCATATTTTATCAGATTCATCCTCTACTGAAATAAATCAGTTTGGTTCGCTTGGTATATGCATCAAGTTCAGTAATAGTATTTAACAATCCTGAGCATAATGTCTGTTCCCTCCTGTCATATCTGCCATATGTAACACTGTTACACCTGTACAAAAGCGTCTTGCATTGTAATAATGATTTATCCCGCCGTTGTATGGCTGCGTGATATTATTTCGATTCGCCTGAAGCGATTAGTGACCTGCCGCAATACGGGCAATTACCAAGTGTATTGACTCTTATCTTGAGACTGGCAGCGCAGCCCGGACAATGAATTCCGACAAAAGGCTTGTTCTCAGGCCTGCCTCCCGGATGTGATTCATGGGCAGTTACCCTATCTGATAGAAGGAATGCCTTGCTCGACGCATCATAATTGAGATTAACCAGATATCCTTTACGGATGTAATACTCAATATATTTACGAAGATCAATCTCTGTATCACCAATCTCCCTGCTGAGTTCTGCGAGGGGGATAAATCCGTCCTCATCAGCCATGAACAGTTCATTCATTTTGTAGATTCGGGCGAAGTGGGATAAGTTTTTGAAGTATTTGAATAAGATCCACAAGCATCCTGCAGCCAGCAAAAGGTATATTGCTTTTGTGACAATAACATATCGGGTGACATTGTCAGAGAAAAACAATCCGATAAACACGAATCCCATCGTGAAAGCAAAGACACTTAGCATAGACCAGATAACGATCGAGACAGATATCTTATTGGTATTCTTATACATTTGCATCTCCCTTAGCTCTCATGAAAGTACCGCAATGATCACACCTTCCGCCGCCATTCTTGCGTATCGTGACCTGCGCGCCGCATGAAGGGCATGACACTTTGACAAATTCCTTCTCATCAGACAGCAGGTCCACCCTGACAGCAGTCCTGCCAAGCGTAATGTTGATGAGATACCTGTGTCTGTACAACCAGACGATCTCACTCACCGCCTTGGCCACACCGGTCCCGTTCATTGAAGCAAAAGTATCATAATCAATGATGCCGTCATGATCTTCCTCAATTATCGAATTGTATATCCTTGCCTTGGTGAATCTTCTTATTACATTGATACGCCACACTATGACGGCAATTCCGCCTATTACAAGGACCGAGAAAAAGCCACAGAATATCAGCGCCACAAACCCGCGCTTGACTGCCTCATCAGAGAAAGAGAATAGAACAAAAAGAAGATTGATAAACGTCAGAAATGACACTATCCCGATCATTAATCCGTTGAGCACCCTGGACGTCGCAATCTTTGCACTATTTAAATACATGGTTCACCTTCCGAAGTTTACACATACAATAGTATCAAATCAGATTTCTCTATTCAAGAATTCTTCGACTGAATACGCATTATTATCTCCGGCAAAGAGGACAAATCCGTACGAACCGTGGTCCTTGGCAACACTTACTATCTCATCCTTTGATGATACTTCACCACTGCCGTTTGTGACTTCCTTCCACTCCGGAGAGCCCCATCTGACTGTCGTAGCGGTTACATTGACAAATCTGTATCCGGCATCAGTCCTGTAAACATATGTCTTCTTAATTATCTCACCTGAGCCGTCCTCGAGGACTGCAATATATCCCCCGTCAGCAGTTACCTCCACCTGTTTGTCATCATCCCTATTTATCTCATTTCCGTTTGCATCGACGACGATCAATCTGTCCGGAACCTTATTGACCATAAGACTGCAGCAAGGATAAGTCAGATTTGCCGTAACAGATGACCCCGGAGCAGGACTTGTCTCAGTGACCTTGATAACAAACTGTCCTTTAGAATCTTCGTATATATCGGCGATCCTGATCTCATACCCGCCACTCGGACGCTCACCGGAATTGATGATTATGTAATACGGGGCATCCGGCTGACCGGAAGAATTAATAAAGTACCCCCTCTTCTCCTTGCCGTTATTATGTCCCTCGTTGTAAACAGTATATTCTACCCCCGCCACAGTACCGTGTTCAGGCAGAGAATATCCCTGTTCTTCACTTGAGTCGTCAACGCCTGCGCCTGTTACTGATGTTCCGGAACTCTGAGTATTCTCTTTGCTACACCCGGCACAAATGCCGGCAGTAAATGTCGATACCAGCAATAAACACACGATTTTTATATTGATCCTGCCTGCCATACAAAAGCCTCCTTCTCCCGTCTATACCTTATATACAACTCAAATCAGCGTAATGTTGCACATAAAAAACTCACCACGGGTCGCCATGGTGAGCAGAAATTACATATTGACTGTATTCACTTATGTGTCTATTTAGTAGATACAGGAATCAACTCATTCTCCTCAAGTTCAATCGGAGTACAACTAATCGTAATGACATCCTGCCCCTCGAAAGCAATTATCTCAAGATCGAGCGATTCATATTCAGACTTAATCATCATCATTACCTCCAATAATAGCACGATTACTGCTTAATTGTAGCAAAAAGAAGCAGATAAAAGCAAGTATTTTTGTAAATAGCCTCAGTCTGGACTCATTTATGCATTCTATATGCGAAAGCTCCGTCCCGATTGCAATAGCAGCTAATTAATTTGTCCAGACGCTTAAGCCAGCTTATCCTCTGTTGTCTTATCTATCTCAGGCAGAATCGCACTGTCGCTCTGCTTCTCTACTGCAGGCGCTTTGTCAACAGGATCGAATCTGGCCATCTCACGTGCCAGCTCTTCAGCCTTGCGTGCTTCCTCAGCAGCCTTCTCAGCAGCGGCTTTTGCCTCTTCCTCAGCTTTACGTGCAGCCGCCAGTAATTCCTCAGCTCTCCTGGATGCTTCTGCAGCACGTTCCCTTGCCTCTGCAGCTGCTTTCTTGGCAGCCTCCTCAGCCTTCTCGGCAGCTATACGCTCGTCTTCTTCGAGTTTCTTCTTATTGGCATCCTCAAGTGCAGCTTCTGCAGCATCGGCGGCAGCCTTTGCCTCGTCAGCAAGCTTTGCCGTATTGGCAGCCTCTTCATCAGCAACAGTAGCCTTCGCCTTTGCTTCCTCTTCGGCTTTCTCAGCTGCAATGCGGGCACTCTCACCGGCCTTATATGCTTCTATCTTTGCCTCGAAGTCAGTCTGTTTCTTAGTTGCTTCCATGATCAGCTCATTAGCCTTCTGCGCTGCAGCCTTGGCGATCTCCTCAGCCTTCTCAGCCTCTTCTTTTGCCTCCTGAGCTATCTTAAGAGAAGTATTGTAATCCTCTTCGGCTATCTGGCATGCTCTGCCCGCTTCCTCCTCCGTACGGATGGCAGTTTCCCTGACTTCGCTCGCCTTAGCAACTGCAAGACGTGCTTCCTCTGCCTTGGCAGCTGCATCTTCAGCTTCCTTTGTTGCACGGCTCGACTTAAATCTTGCCTGATTGAACTCTCTCCTGGCTTCTTCAACTGCTATTGTCGCAGGTGACCTTCCCTTGCTTCCGGTAATCTGATCCTGCTCAGACGTGTTACCCGGCCTGACAGCCGCCGAACCGGGACGCTGCTCGGAAGACTGCTGCTGTGCCGCAAGTGCTTTCGCACGGTTAATAGAAGCAGATGGCGGTCTCTTAATGGGAGCTTTCAATCCGATAGGCGGAGTAGAATCTGTCTTCTTATCATCGCTAATCTGATCCTTATCATCGCCCGGCTTGCGTGATTCTTCCATTGCTTTACGCATCTCGATCTGAGCTTTGGCAGCAGCTGCACGCTCTCTTGCCAGATTGGCTGCCGGTGATCCGATTGCAGCTATATTGCGGTCCTCAGCCTTGCTGTTCCCGCTGCTCATCCCCGTTGAGCCGGCTCCGGACATCGACATTCCAACCGCCGGAGTACCAAATCTTCCATCTGATTTACCCTTAAAAACATCTAAAATTCCAGACATAAATGCCACCTCTGTATTTGTGTTTGAATATTAGAATTTCTACTAAAATTTATTATACTTTATTCACATAATATTTCAAGTTTGTTAACAAAAAGTGTTGCACACGTTCATCCCCGCGAAGCGCGTCTTGGTTCCGTGGCAACACCACTGAGCTTTTCTATCTTCTTCATCAGTCTGACAAAAATGAACAGTCCCAGCATAGCAGCTACTACCCACGCAAACGGATCAGACGCCACTGCCAGATAGAATGAACCTGCTATCATCGATATCACGGACATGATAAGCCTCGCGGACAGTTCAGCGACGCCCATGAGCATAGCGGTAAATCCGTGGCCTACAGCCTGAATTGCACTTCTGTAGATGAAGACCATGGCAAGGAAGAAGTAGCAGACCGAACATTCAACAATATAGATCCTCGACCAGGGCAAATATTCAGTTATATCAGCTCCGGGCTCAAAGAATACAGGGAGTACATATGGAAGGATTATTATTGTGATTGCAGCCGCTAAGATGCAGTAAACAACAAACATCTTGAGGGCTGCTTTTATACCCTCGCGGATACGCTGATAATCACCCTTACCGTAATTCTGGCCGACATATGAGGCCATGGTCTGACCTGACGTAAACATAGCCTGAGTCATGATCATCTGAAGTTTGGACGCTGCCGTAACTCCTGCAACAGCAATGGAGCCGAACAGGTTAATAGCACTTTGCATGATCATAGTTCCTGATGCTGTAATACCGGTCTGAAGAGCCATTGGTATTCCCTGCATGAGTTCCCCTGTTATCATTCTCCGTGACGGCCTCCAGTGGCTGCGCGAGGGCTTGAGATCCGGAACACGCAGCAGAATATATATAAGGCAGAACAATGCTGACACTGCCTGAGACAATACCGTCGCAATTGCGGCACCTGCTGTGCCCAGTTCAAAGACAATAATAAACAGCAGGTCAAGTCCTATGTTGAGAGCCGCCGATATAATTAGTGATATAAGCGGTATACTGCTGTTGCCGATCGCTCTTAAAACAGCTGAGAAAAAGTTATAAAAAACCGTCGCGAATATGCCGATACAGATGACAGATATATAATCGTAGGCGTAGTCGAATATGTCATCAGGCGTGTTCATCAGACGCAAAACAGGCTTGATGACCGCCACGGTCACTACAGTCGATATCAGGATTATTATAAATGACAGAAGCAGGCCGTTGCTTACGCTCTTTTTGACTTCTTCAGTCTCTCCGGCTCCGTATTTCTGGCTGGTAACGATGGAGAATCCGGTGACCATACCGGTACATGTACCGACGATAAAGAACATGATCGTGCCGGTCGATCCCACCGCCGCAAGGGCTGTAGGTCCTACGAATCTGCCTACTATTATAGTGTCAACGAGATTATAGAGTTGCTGACATATGTTGCCGATAACAAGAGGCAGCATAAACCTCAAAATGACGTTGAACGGTTTGCCTTCTGTAAGTCTGTTTTCCATGCGGCAATTTTAACACTTGGTCCGTCAGCTTAATATCAGACGCAGGCATATAAATGTTATTTTTACGATTTATGCCTGGGGTTTGCCGTCAGCATTGCCGGTAAGCTTACCGAAATAATACTTGTGCGCCTGATTGAACGCCTTATTGTAACTCTTGTTGACGCCCTTCTGAAGCCCCTCGAAATACATATGCTCATGATCTGCCAGCTGCGGCCTGATCCTTACCATGATCGCCACGCCCACATTTGAGCAGGCATCAGCAATACGCTTGCACTCCATCAGCATATTTGTATACACTGCGTCCGCCAGGATGTTGCACATGCCGCTGCTCATACGCTCGAAATGGTTGTGCTTCATCTGCGCGATGAACTCGCCTGCCACTCTGACCATCGGCTCGATAAGTTCTGTGGCCTCCTCGTCCCTCTTGGCGAATGCCCTTTCGGTCTGATTGAGAATGGAGTCTATCAGCTCGTAGAGGACCTCCATCTCACGCTTCGCCTCATCAGAGAAGATCGTCCTGCTCTCGTGCATCTGCTGAGCCAGTTCGCCGATATTGACAGCATGGTCTCCGAGACGTTCGAACTCGCCCGTGACCTTATAGTACTGATTGAGGATGACTATGTGCTCATCGCTCTGCAGGTGCGGCAGAAGCTCTACCATATAACGGCTGACCTTATCGGTCATGTTGTCGATCTCGTCCTCCTCATCGAGGATATCCGCCATGACTTCATCGTCATATTTGGTAAGCTGGAGATACGAATTCTCGATATTGACGCGTGACGCATCGAACATTGTCATCAGCACGTCGTAGCAGCTTCTCAGAGCAAGAGCGGGCGTACTGAAGAATACGGGGTTCAGAGCGTCGAGCTTATCGGCATATTTGCCGCGCTTGACCTCATCATCCTTGACTATCTTCTTGCTGATCTTCTCAAACAAGCCGAGCATCGGCATCAGCAGCAGTGCACAGCCGAGGTTGAATATGGTATTGGTATCAGCGATGATACCTGAATTGACCGTCTTATTCCACAGCCCGTCGAGCCACCCTGCCTGATAAGCCGCAAATACTCCTATGAGAACGACCACCGACTTGCACAGGTTGTACAGGATGTTGACTATGCCGACGCGCTTTGCATCAGTCTTGGCACCGATTGAGCAGACTATGGCAGTTGTAACACAGTCGCCCAGATAGATACCAACTATAACGGCATATATGCTGCTCCACGTGAGAAGTCCGGTGGATGAGAATGCCTGAAGGATACCGACCGTCGCCGATGAACTCTGAAGGACGAATGCAACGCCTGCACCGGTAACGTAACCGAGGAACGGATTGGCACCGAGGCCCGTGAACAGTTCCTCGACCATACCTGATTCCTTGATATTATTAACTGCACTCGTCATGTTGAGCAGTCCCGAGAACAGTATGCCGAATCCGATGGCGATATTAGCCGCGGATCTTGCTTTCTTGAACTTGCCGAACATTATGAATCCCACACCGAGTATCAGCGCGATCGGAGCCAATGTGGACGGCTGCAGGAATCTGAGCCATGATGTGGCACCGGAATCGGTATCGAGGTCGAGAAGTCGTATTATCTGACCGGTGACCGTCGTACCTACATTCGCGCCGACGATGATGCCGAGCGATTGTCTGAGCGTAAGTATGCCGGCGGCAACAAGACCTGAAGTGATAACGATGGTGGCAGTGGATGACTGTATGAGCGCAGTAACCATCAATCCCATCAGGAAAGCCTTAACGGGATTATTTGTTACCTTCTCCATCGCACTCTTGAGGGTGCCGGACGAATTCTCCTTAAGGGAATCACCCATAAGGCGCATGCCATAAAGGAACATGGCAAGTCCGCCCAGCAGGGACAGAATATCAAAAATGCTCATAACTACCTCTGGTTCTTACTGCAGGTGAATACCATCGCACGCTAATAATATATGCTGACACTTCAAAAATCAAGCAACATGATGCTTACTTATATCAGTTAATTACCGCTGATGTAGACAGTTACCGTATCACAGTAGAACATCATCGAATCGACGACACCTCTTACCTGTCTAAGATCATCATCCGCCGATGCGCTGAATACGGCACTTGCGTAGGTTTTGGCACTGTAGGTAAGAATATCGCTGTTTGCACCGTTTGCGAATTTGATATGAACGGGGCTCATAAGTACGGTCGGATTGACAAGTTCAATACTCACCACCAGATAGCTGTCGTTCCTGTCGACCGACAATAATCTGAAGCTGTCTTCCATGGAGGAAGCAAGCTGAATGGAGGTATTATCCGCGAGATCGGGATCTTCGATCTTGAGATAGAGCTTCTCCTTGATCGATGAGTTGCCCGACAGAGATGAGCCGCAGAATGACACTCCGTATTTGGACGAATCGATATTCCTGACGGTAAAATCAGAATCGGGCACTTCGATCTCTTCAGACGTATCTGTTATGTTCTTCATCCTGTCAACTATCGTCTCAACAGTCTTAAGAACGGTCGGATCTGACTGAATGCCGGTGTAATCAATGTAATCTGCGGCAGGATCGTCTGTTCTGTAATTGAAATATTTCTGCGCCTGATCTCCGTAGATAAACATTACGTTCAGAAGGAAATGCAGTTTCACATTATCAGGATAGATCTTAAGTGCATCCCCCATGTAATCCACTACACGGTAGCTGTCCGTCAGGACTTCGCTTCCGCCTCTCTTAACCGTAAGCTCCACATTATCCGTCATCGAACGGGCTGCCACATGGCAGATTATCTTATAATTAGCTCCGTCATAGAGTTCACTCTCCTCATCGGAGAGCATTGTAACGGCAGCGGGAACATCCGAATGGACATATGAACTGCCTGAACGTGAATCCGTTCCGGTGCCCCAGTCGTAGCATGCTGTCAGATCGTCGGCAGGATCGAGGTAAACATAGAAGATAATACCGATGGAATCGTCCAGAGTAAGAGAATAACCCAGAACTCCTTCCTCCGTCTCGATCGTAAGATAGCCAAGCCCTGCCCCTGCAGGTGAATTGGCCCGCGCATATGTACCGTCGGTACAATCGGGATCAAAGCCTTCCAGAGATTCACACCCTCCGAACATCAATTCGGAGATCGCAGGATCCAGCCCGAAAGCCTTATATGCTGATATTGTCTCCAGCGCTTCACACCCGTAGAACATATACATTGCGATCGTCACCGACGATGTGTCAAAGCCTTTTCCGAAGTAAATAGTCTCAAGCTTACTGCAGAACTCGATCATGAATGATATGTCAGTGACCGCTCCGGTCTTGAATCCGGTAAGATCAAGAGTTGTGAGAGATCTACATGAATCGAACATCGCATACATGGATGTAACCTTGCTCGTATCGAACTTCGGACCGAACTCGATCGATTCAAGTGATGTGCAATACCCAAACATGCCTTTCATATCAGTAACCGATGAGGTATCAAGATCCTTGACCAGATCGAGAGACTTAAGCGACTCGCACATGAAGAACATGTTTTTCATATTTGTTATTCCTGAAGTATCACTGTCCTCCGGAAATTTAATCGTCTGAAGACTTGTACAATTAGCAAACATACCCTCGAAGGATGTCAGATCACTGGAAAAATAAGCTTTGCTAAGGTCAATATCCTGAACATTATGCATGTATTCGAACAATGCCTTCCACCCTGTATTAGGTATGATCCTTGTTCCCGGGAGGGCAACAACATGAATAACTGCGTCAGATTGATCAACACCGACAACATCATCTATAGCAGTCCTGTTCACATCACCTGACAGTGTCAATGTACCATCCGCAAAAGTAATGCCGGAACCCTTATAGACGTCGGCCTGCTCAGCGGCCTCTGCTTCTCCGGGATCCCCGTCTTCTTCAGTATCAGTCTCATCAATGATATCACCGGAGGGCTCTTCAGCATCTTCCTCCTGTTCTTCAACAGACTCCTGATCATCTTCCTGAACCTGTTCCTGACTGACAATATCCTCTTCTGTCTCATCAGCGAGAACTAATCCCGGCACTGCACTTATCATCACTGCCATACTTAAGATGGTAGCCGTAATCTTCTTACTCTTCATAGATCCACCTCCGGGTATCCGTATGTATTTTTAAATATTATCTTCTTCCATGCCCTCACGGCGTCTCTTTCTTCCGTAAACAAAGCTGACTATAAGACCTGCCGCCATAGCGCAGAGGATGCTTACACTGAGGTTGAACGATGTCTCAAGACCTGTGGGGATGAGCGCATTGCGTGAATTGACAAACCTTACGTAACTGTTTGTCGGAACTGAACCACTGACAGAAGGCGTGTCAGTATCATATTCAACATCGTCAAGGTAACATGTGGTATCGTAACCGAGATTATCCTCCGTAACAACAAAATCAGCGCCACTCGGAATGTTGTTTATAACTATAATCTCACCATCTTTGATTGTAAACACAAGTTGATTGGAAGTGTTCGTCTCTATCGTGCCTTGTGAGATCAGCTGATCGCCCTTACTCTTGATATAGGCAAACGAACCTGTTACGGCATTTCCATCCTTTGTAAATGTTACCGTAAGAGGGAATTCGAGCATCCTGTTGCCCATATTACCTGTTACGCTCTTCGAAATAATAAGCGGAACTCCCTTGACGCTGTTGACAATACTCATGACATAGCGTGTCTCACCTTCAGCAGCAGTCGACGTGAGTGATACTTCGTCCGGATGACTGCCAAGTGTAACAACTCCCGTATTACTTATGGAGAAATTAATATAGGAAGGAAGTGCACTGCAGTCAGCGGGAGCCTTCTTCTCGCGCAGCTGGTAATCTCCCGGAGGCAAGGTGTTGTCTATTCCGGGAACAATACCGTCGCTGCCGGTCGTAAGTTCCGTATAGCCTGTCATAGGAACGACATCTACTGTTGTTACACCGTTAACGGTCTTTATCTTATGCAGATTAAAGACAGCGCCTGCCAAAGGATTCTGCTCTGAATCAGTCTTTATAGCCTGCAAGCTATAAGATTTGTCCTTTAAGACCAGAGTATCAGACGTCAAAGTATAATATGAACTGTCTATTCCGCTGACAGATACGACACCGCTTTCTGACCTCAGGATAACAGGAGATTCAAGTGCAAGATACCCCTGAGGAGACTTGATCTCAGTCAGAGTATAATCTACACCGTCTCTGAAGAATGCAATAGTAACCAAACCATCTGCATCGGAAGTGAAAGTACCGATGTAATTGCCGTCACTGTCTTCAAGTGTAAATTTCGCTCCGGCAAGCCATGATGAACCGTCCCAGTTCTGCTTCTTTATAGTGAATCCGTGATGATCATTAGTTACCGTATCAACACGGATATTATCCTCACGTATTCCTTCATCGTAATCAACCGTGTATTCATATGGAGAACCGGTATCAGCGCCCTTGAGCCGTCCGTTGAGATTAACCTTCTTATCCTGCTGGACGGGGCTGAACGTAAGATCCTGCCAGTTTGTAACAACACCATCGGAATCTACTGCCGGAGTGCCCGCGGTAATACTGATCTCACGGATCTTGAAGTCATCAAAACCATGCCCGTTAAGTCTTTGTATATACCAATAGATGGAATTCTCATCATAAGGCATCTGACGGACGGTGTCATCTACTAACGTGTAGGTATTCCCTTCTTTGAGATATATGGCAAAATATGTCGGAGCACGGTCAGCCATATAATCCTTATCTGTCCATACTTTGTTGACTCTGAATCCATAACCCTTGAGGTTGTTGATATATACATGAGGATTATTCTCTTCTATCTCCACTATTGCGGGATCGGTGATGTTAGGAGATGTTGCCGCAACTTCTTTACCGTTAAGATAGACATCATAGCTCTTGAACGAATATCCGTCAGGAATCTCATAGCTGCGCTCTTCAACCTCAAACTTTGTGCCTGCTACAAGTTCTCTTACCTCAACTGTAAGATTTGCAGGGATCTTGGATATGGCACCGTTCATTGATGTTGTGAAGCTGACCATTCTCTTCTCAGCCTCAGTCAGGGAAGTATAATCAGTCTTGCCTATGGATACAAATGTCTGCTGATCCACATCCCACTTATAGTAATTATGGGCATCATCAATAATATGATAGACATACATATCTGCAAGAGATACAGAGTCCTCATATTCGGCGCCCAAATAAAGACGGAAACTGAATGGTGAATTATCATCCAGCAGTTCTGTACCTGTCTCATTATAAACGCGCTTCTTAAATGTAAGAGTCCTGAGCGACTCGGAGTTAACCACATTCTCGTATATTACACTGGTGCGGTTCTTAACTCTCTGGTATTCGATACTGTAATCAGATCTGCCATTCTCGCGGTCTTTCCTGGTAACGCCTTCTTCCTCTCCGTTCACCTTGACACTGCTGTATACATAATCGTTTACTCCGCACTCGACAAGGCTATACCATTCAGCATCTGAAGGGAATCCGACCTCACACTGTTCGCCGGGAGCCAGGAAGAATACATTTCTATACTCTACACCGTCGATAGTATATGAAGACTTGTACTTAACAGGAGTTTCTGTTCCTCTGTACACAACACCTACATCAGAATCATGATCGCTTAACAATACAGGTTTGCTGTCAGAAGAGATCTTATAGTAGATCTGATAAGGGAACTCTGCCATTACGGATTCGGACTCATCAATATTACCTCCTAATTCTTTGCCCAAAAGGACCGAACCGGGACGGACTGAAGACTGGTTAAATCTCATATGGAGGTTGGATGCTCCCGCACCTCTCTCCATATAGAATATCTTCATCGTGTGTGAAGTATAATTCTTAAATGTAGTCTTACCGGGATCAAAATAATCGGCAAGATAATTCTCTACATCAGCATCTGATGCCGAAGGATTTCTTCCCCTGTAATTCTCTTCGAAGATAGCACGCAAAGTCTTAGGCGTACCGTTGTTTACTACTACTTCGCCCGTTCTAAAATTAACGCTTCCGCTTAAAGCACTGTGGATACCGCCAAGATCGATAACAAGCTCGCCGTCAACATAAAGCCAGAAATCATCGTCTCCCGTGAATTCATAGATAATATCATGATCCCAATCATCAACGCCGTCAGGTGTCTGAACGAAAGATGTCTCCAACTCCATTCCGAAATAGTAATCCGGATCAGAGATAAGATAGAGTTTCTCATTCTTTCTCGGATCCTCATCAGACAACGGCTCCTGCAGAGCATTGTAAAGATTAAGAGGATTTTTAGCAGAGTATTCTCCTATATCCAGCTTGTCATAAGGCATAAACTGACCATGCTTCAACGATGGTTTGTTGTCTGTATCCATCGTACCGAGTTCCTGGAATACCGTAAAATCGCCGTCATCCTCCAACTTGGCAAAATTCTGTGTGCTGTCAAACTCAAAATAGCCAGAAGCCTTGTATGTTGAATCAATGAACAGGTGATTGACCGGAACAGAATCCTTATACAGATCATACAGAGACCTGTTAGCGGATGTGGTAGGATATCCGTTATCATCCAGATGTGTTGACAGGATACCGGACTGGGGAGACATCTTATGGTTTTCCCATTTTGTCAGGTCACCTAAAATGTAATCCTGATCATTATGACTACCTGATGGTACTTTATCATCAAAGTCGATCATCCTCATCTTGATGCCATATACATCGTTATTTATGGTCTTTACCTCATGAAGTTGTTCCTGAGTATTATCCTGAATGATAGCAAAGTAGAAATCATGCGCATCTTTAAATGGACAAGCTACGATACGGCCATCCTGTGTCGTCACGGCAGCATATGCATAATCTGAATCATCCCATGCAACTATGGAAGAATAATACCTTTCCTTCTTGCGACCGTTCATATTGATACCGATCGTATCATCTGACAGGATCTGACCGTCAAGCTGTGGTGCAATGTATTTACCGGAATACTCATTATAAAGCTCATAGTAATAGTTCGGATCTGTCGTACCTTCATTATAGTACTCAACAAAGTCCCAAAGAAGGGTGTTGAGCTTATATCCTACCCACTGGATCGTATCACCGGATTCAAAACACCTTACGAGAGTGCCGTCATGATCAACGGCATAGAAATCATAACGTGTCTTTTCTTCATTCCAAACTCGCGTATAGATAATAACATGCTCTCCGTTCTTTACCCGCTCTGTATCGGATACACTTACTTTATCTGCAGAATAGATAACAAAATCTTCATCGGTAAGATCTGAGAGATCAACAAGATACAGGTACTGGGTTGCTTTATTGGCGTTGGGAGCTTCTTTTACGTATTTACCACTGTCTAGTGCAATCGCAACATTTCCGGATACAAGACGGATCTGATCCGAATATTCATTTTTGCCGGGCATAACCTGGATCAATGACGCATCCGATGCATTCGTAAGAGACACGCCGCTGCCGGTCAGTTTCAGATATCTGGGAACTCCGTTAACAATGGTCGATATCTTATATTTATCCTTCTCAACGGAATGGAATGTCCAAAGAGTAATATCACTGTCCTGTGCAACATAGAGGAGCTTATCGCGTTCCAGAGGGTTGGTGCGCGCCAGTAATGATTTGGACTTCAGAGCATTGCTGCCGCTTGCAGATGACATCAGAGCTTCACCGGTAAGCTGGTTACTGTAATTCATAAGGCCGTATGTCTTGCCGTCAAGCTCATACGGATCTTTGGGCATGTTTACAGAAGATGAGAACGTCAGTTGGAACAGACCGTTGTTATTCTGATCTTTATGGAAACGAACACCGCTGCCGGATCCTGAATGCTGTAAAGTCTTATTATTAACATCTGAAGTGCTCGAGACCGTAGTGAATCTGAATTTACCATCCTTCATTGATACTACAAATGCTGCAGCCTCATCTTTATCGACCAGATATGCCAGATTATTACTGTCAGCCTTGATGTACTTTGGCGTCGTACCATCCATTGTGTAAATATAGACCCTGTTATCATAACCTTCGACCTTCTCGAAATACCACTCAGCGGCACTTGCAAGACTGCTCGACTCTACAAAAGCATTATTTCCGTTCAGACTGTTGGTTACATATTTATTGCCCTGATTGGGAATTGACAAAAGGAATGCATTGCTTTCTGTAAGATCTGTCAGAGAGCTTGCATACCTTGCAGAAGGAGTATATGGCTCGGGCGCTTCAACAACTGCATATGTCGAGAATCCCTCGGCATCAAATGTTATCTCAGTACCCAGTCCTGCAGAAGAGCATGATACATCTACCACCTCTGCATCAGCGTCATCCGGCATGTGAACGACATCCATCGAATCACACTTTGCATCAGTAAGAACAATCTTGACCGCTACCGATGATCCAGCAGCAGGCTCGATCTCGACACCATCCTTGACCAGACTGATATCGAACAACCTTGCATATCCCAGATTCTCACGGCCGAGAGCTTCGGAAGCCTTATCCATGTACTCATCATACACATCGCCCGCAGGTATCTCCGTAACAACGAGTTCGGCATCAGCAGGGATGCCCGTCTCGGGTTCGTAGGATACATTTACCGTATATCCGTTGCCGAATGAATTAAGGACTGTCTTACCTGAAGGCGTGATGTCTTCGTCCGGATCACCGGCACCCGGTATCGCAGTAGGCGTGGGAACAGGCGTCACAGAAGGCTGAACGGCCGTATCAGTCGTCTCTGAAGTCTCCTGTGATGTCTCTTCAGCATCATTATTATCATTGGTTGTCTCCACAGTCCCGGAAGCCGCAGGATCTGTATCATCATTTAGCTCCTCAGCCAGCAATACGCCATACGAACAGAAGATGTTCGCCATCACGAGGAATAAGCATATCGCGCGCTTGAACTTTGCAGATGTCAGAGAGAACAGTTTATGCATCTTCTTCCTCCCTGCGTCTGCGCTTCAATACCATTATCATGATCATTCCGCTGACAGCAAACGCACCAACTGCGTAAGGAATGAATGCACTTGCCGTCTCACCTGTCGCGATCACTGAATCTGACCCCTTTGTTGCTTTATTTACAAACTTCACTACCGTAGGCTTTGACAGCCCTCCCTTGGATATGATGACTTCACAAGCGAGCACGCCGTCATCGTCCTGTGTCGCAAAGAGCGTCACGGTATATTCGGTAGTGTCGTATTTAATGTTCTTATTCGTACCCTTCCTCTCATACAGCTTGTACTGATATGTTCCGGGCTCATCAACCTCTATCTCTATATTCCTGGAACCCGAGCCATTGAATGTGATCACATCACTCTCGGGCATCGGAGCGTCGTCACCCATCTTCTCGATAACGACCTCATACTTATTGCTTCCGGATACGTTCTTTGCCTTCTCGCAAACGACCGGAATGTACGCCATGACGGGCGTGTTCTTAAATGCTGCTCTTACCGGGAAAACAAAGAAAAGGAGGACAGCAGACACTGCCAGCATCAGAGCCGTTATTCTTGCAAAGATCTCATGCTTACGCATCAGGCTGTCCTCCTTTCTCCTAATCTTCCAAAATATAAGCAAATACGGCTGTCCTTGTAGTTGACGCGCCGCCCGCACAAGTCGACAGGCACACGATCCTGTTGTCTCTGTCAAATCCCTGTGCCTCAAGGAACTGTCTTAACTCATCAACGTGCTCCGGATCGAAAACCTTCTCTTCCTTTGCATCCGTCGTCATAGCATAAAACAGTTCCAATTTGTAGACTGTCTTGCCGTCACGTCCGATCAGGAGCTCTCCTGTCGTATGAGACTTAAGATAGTCCTCGTTCAAAAAATCATCTAATGCACCGAACATCACACCATATTCCATATGATGTCCGTAGATGATCGAATACTGATCTGTGAAGTCCGCACTGTTGCGGCTGTCAAGGAAGATGCTCCCTGACAGAGAAAAATTACCATACGGATCAAGGTTCAGATACTGAGAATTGTTAGTTCCCTGCATAACGGGATAATCAATGTTAGTACCATCGATCGTGATCCAAGCCACCATATCAGATGTTATCGGTGAGTCTTCGATCTCTGCAGCGTTCACCCTGTTTGGTCTGAACTTCAACAGAGATGAATCATTCGCATGATCAAAAATATACCAGGTATCATAAAAGGCATAGATAACGACCAGCAAGGCAACTATAAAGATGCCAAGCATGGTCTTCTCGTATATGGTATTCATCACCTTCCAGAACTGCTTCATCAGCTTAATACCTCAGTATTATTCCTCAGAATCAGCTTCTGCCTCAGCAGCCTCTATTGACTTTCTCTTAGCACCTCTTACTGCAAAGAAAGCGATTCCGGCAACAACAACAAGACCAACGATAGCAACAGGCACTACTGTGAGGAGTACACCTGTAGGGATAGTTCCTTCCTTCGTATTTGTGTATGCAATCTCAATATCACTGTTGTTGATAGTTGCAGTAGCACTGTTACCTGTTGTATCGATCGAACCTGTATGAGTTACCGTATAGCCATCATTCTGAGACTCGACAACAGTGACTGTTGTTCCTGCAGCCAATTCCTTAAATACGATCTGCTGTCCATGCTGAAGATAGAAAGTACCCGTGGCTTCACCATTCTCATTAGCCGTCAAAGAATCTACGTTTGTAACTGCCGATGTAATACCGGTTGTTGAGCTGTTAGGATTGGCATCTATACTTTCATCTGCATTACTTATATCAACAGTAATCAAGGCATTTTTGCCTGCACCTGCTAATGTAACACTGAATGTAAAATACTGATCTCTTGAACCCTGATTACCTGCTACAGTTTTGCTAAGAGTAACATCATTAGTATCATATTCATTCACATAGCCGATAACTTTGTTCTGTTCGTTTGGAACATCCCCATGATTCACCAATGCAAAACCGGCAACCTTAAGAGTATTCGATGTATCGTTCGAATTATCGACTACATACACGTAAAGGTCTTTGTCAAGGTTAGAATCATAGCTGATCCCTGCAAGTGAAGGATTGTTTTCAACAAGGCTATAAGCGTATATACCGGGTTGCGTATAACTAACATCTGAAAAATCAAGTGCGATTGACTTCTTGACATAATTCTTACCGGATTCAAGAGTTACCGGATCACCAGTTGCTACAGTTTCCAGTTTATTTTCATCATCATCACTTGTAAAGCTGACTACAATTGGGTTGCTAGTAGAGACTTTGCTTCCTCCGAACTTGACATCATCAGCTCCGACACCGGCAAGAACCGATGTTCCTCCAATCGAACCTGACGTACCATTAGCCAGCGTATAAGTGAAATCAACGTTGGGAACATGTGCATCAGCATCCAACACCAGGTACTTATTGAATACCAATGAGTTACAATTACCTGGAATTACACCACCTGGGTACGTGTTTGCCGCACTTGCAGGCACGATCATCGTTGCCGCCATAGCGGCCGTTACCAGCAAAGCTGATAACTTTTTCCTAAATCGTTTCATTTCTTTTCCTCCTTATATTTTGAAAAATTTTGGAAAACTAAGTTGTTATATGCCGCGCCTTCTGAGTACAAACACGACCCCGCCTTCGCAATCATCAAGAGATACAGCCCCAAATGACCTGCTGTCGGTGAGATCCTGCCTGAAGTCGTTGAGCACAAAGACCGAATTGGCCGGAACGGTGTACGGATATGATATCTTGGACCCGGCGGGTGATGTCTGATAGACTACCTCCTCGCTTATCCCGTAACCGTTGACCGTTATGCCGGACTCCGTGATATCGACCACATCTCCTCCGCGCGCGACGATCCTTCCGAATCTCGTCTGTCCGTTCTGCCTGTAGCAAATCTCCTCGCCCTCAAGCATCTTCCCGAGCCTGTAAGTTATTACAAGATCTCCGTCCTTTAACATCGGATAGGAAGAATTGCCGTGATTCACGTGAATCCCCACAACGAAAGCACACAACACCCAAATTGCAGCCGCCGTCACCGCTATCTTGATGCCGAACTCTATTGCGTAGTCAAGAGAAGTCTTCTTTTTACG
>DFIB01000196.1 GCA_002371375.1 Mageeibacillus sp. UBA3708
CCCGTTTTGCTGCACCGGCCGGCTTGCCGCGCGGCTTTACGGGTACATTACCCCCGGCTGTACCCGTTTTGCTGCACCGGCCGGCTTGCCGCGCGGCTTTACGGGTACATTACCCCTACATTCCTGCACCGGAGTGTTCTTTTTTACAAAATGTAGATACATGTTTACTGCGCTCGCAGCAACTTTGTGTACGAAATCGGTTTTACCGGAACATGTTTACTGCATACTCCGTCCGTCATTGACCGGCGACCGTTATACTAGTAGTCTTATCCGATCTCGACTTCTATCCTGCTTCCGATCTCACCGGATTCAAGGTAATCCCTGCCGGTGCAGACGACATTGCCGTCACAGGCGATGGAGAGGACTTTACTTCCGCTGCCGGTCCTGCGGTATGTGAGGTCAACAGGCTTGCCGTTGAATTCGAAGGATACGCCTGCAGTGCCGTCAGCAGAGAACAGATCGTCCGGCAGTTGGGGATCGAACTTCATTCCGCCGAAGTTGCCTTTGACGCCGAATATCTCAGTAAGAACAGTGAGCATGAGCCAGCTGGCAGCGCCTGTGAGGTAGTGATACACGCCGCGGCCCTTGGGATCGAAGTACTCGGGGATACCGGGATAGATCCTGCTTGAGTCGAAGTCAGTAGCGTGTCTGTAGAGGGAGCCGATCACTTTCCAGCCCTCTGCGGAAAAGCCGCGGGAATACAAAGCGTTTCCGTACATTACCGCCATATGTGAGAATACTGCGCCGTTCTCTTTCTGACCGTATGCGAATCCGAACATTCTTCCCATGTCGGTCTTGATCTCATGGAAATCTGTGTTGAGCTTGTAGCCGCCAAGAGATGCGTCATACAGATAATGATCTGCCGATCTTGTGATCTCCTTAACATCGTCGTCTGAGGCGATTCCGCTCATGACGGTGAAGACTTCACTCGTCAGCATCATCTTGCCGTCTTTCTCGAGGGCACGGCCGTTGTCATCGTAGTAACCGTTGAATCTGGAGTAGCCGTCGGCATCGGTGAACCACTCCTGCGATCTGATGTGCCTCATGATGTGATCTGCCTTGGATTCCAGGTCGGATGCGATAACTTCGATATCAACATCGCTCACACTGCCGCCGAAGCCGCTCTTGACGCTCTCGCAGTATGACATAAGGTCGGAATCCGTTCCGAGGAGTGATGAGATTTCCGATGCAAGCTGTACTGTTTTCTTGCCGGTCACCTCGCTGTACTTGCGAAGGATAGCCGCGAATCTCTTGTAGTTGCCTGCGTACGCCGCCGTGAATGCTACGCTCTCGCCGCGGTGTGAGCCCATGTCGAGCGCATCATTCCAGTCGGCGCCGCGGAGCTTCATGGAGCCGTGCTCGCCGACATCGAAGAAAGCGGCGAGATTCTGGAGCAGAAGGTGCTCGAGAACTGTACCCGAGCAGCCGGTAACATTGTTACAATCGCCGTCAGCAAGGGCAGTTCCGCGCTTGATCTGCCTGTCGATAAAGTATGGTGCGGATTCGTCCAGGATCCTCAGATCTCCCGTCTGCCTGATGTAGAGATCCATCGTCATGAACGGCCACATCGCATGATCCATCCACACTCTGGTGATGCCGTTACGGTCAGCGATGAATTCGCCTCTTCCGGTACCTATGATCGTTGCATTCGTGCCGTCTGTCCTCACACCCCCGAAATTATCAATGAGCATTTGTCTGACATCGGACGGATCCATGATGATCAGTGCTAGGCAATCCTGCCACAGGTCGCGCCATCCTCTGCCGCCCTTGCCGTAATCATGATGGGGCAGGAATGAGCATCCGTAGATCCTTCTGAGCATAGGCTGGACGGCCACCCAGAACATCCAGTTGTCAAAATTCTTATCGCCTGACGTGAACCTGATGTTGTTCTTCTCAAGCCAATACTCCTTGTTCTTTGCGAGCTCCTCCTCGAAAGCTTTGCCGCTCAAATATCTCTCAAAGGCACTCTCAAAGGCTGCCGCATTCTCACGTATATCGGTCTCCGTATCTGACGGCCTGTCCAGATCTGCAACACCCAGCGCAATGATATAGGATACCGATCTGCGGGGTTCAAGCGTTACTTCCGCGAACATTGCTGCGCCCATTGCTTCGAATCCGTCTGCCCTCGCACCCGGCAATGAAGCAGGCTCACCCTCCATGGGGAAACGCGGATTATCAAGAGCGCCGCCCTCGCCGATGAAGTCCTCTTCAACAGGGCAGAAGAACTGCGGCTTGCCGCTGTCCTCTGTTGCTGCAAAGAATCCGTACATTACCTTATTGCGTTTGTGACCGCGCTCATCGAAAGTAAGAGTCGGGTTATTGACCACGCCGTATGACGTGACGATCATTCTATTGAGCATTGATGACACGTTCCGGTGATCTCTTATGTTGTCTGCGGACCGTCCGTAAACCGGTACTGCTGCGGTAGGTGTGAATGTCAGCGGAGTGTCACCGTCGTTAATGACGGTGACACGTGTGAGCTCGACCTTGTCAGAAGTTGTCACCGGCACAAAGCTCGTCGTTACGGTCCGTATGGATGTGCCTTTTATCTTCCTCTCAACTGAATGCCACAGAAGTCCTGCAGTAAGAGTTACTTCATCTTTGTTTTGTGTGAACTTGCGGCTGTTCTGAAGAGCTGACGCACCTGTCGCGGAATAAAGACCGCCGTCCTTTATCCTGATCCAGAAATTGCGCGTCGATCTGTTGTTGTGAAGATTATCGGATGATACAGGCTCAAGCACGAAAGTGTTCTGGCTCGTCTTCAGGTCTCCGCCGAGATCAGGGGTTATGGCTCCCATCATGCCGCTTGCTGCTCCTATCGGGAAATAAAGATAACTGTAAAGATCGGGATCCTTCAGTCTGAATGTGCCGTTATTGTCAATAAACTCATAATTTGCCATAGAGCACCTCCGCGCATTTGTAGTAGGGATTGTCTTTGTATTCTACCATAAAGGAAGGCGCGAAATGAATTGCGGATTGTTGCGTGTATTGTTTTGTAAAAATCAGATGTCCGTATTATAATATAGCGATGGCTAACATTATTGATTATCTCAAATGGCGTGGAGATATAACTCTCAGACAGGATCCGCTGAACAAAGTGGATGCGTTGCTCTTTGCCTGTATCTCGTACGTTGACTTTGACGGAGTCGTTCCGGAAGATGACGCAGAGATATCGTTCAGTGATGCATGCAGGCTTTTTTTTGAACTCCATTCGGAGGAGGAACTTGCGTCTGATAATTCATTTATCAGCTTTGCGCCCTATCTCCTCAGGGAGGCGGCATCCCGCGACAGGTATAAAGATCTCCTGATGAGCAGATATGTTAATCATACTGACATCAACGACCTGATACAGTTCTCGGCCGTGAATATCCGACTGTCACCTGATGAAGTTTTTATCGCTTTCAGGGGGACTGACGACACGATCGTGGGATGGAAGGAAGACTTCTATATAAGCTGTATGACCATATCGTCCGAAGATGAATCAGTACGGTATCTTGACGCAGTGCAGAAGGGGAGATCTGACAGGATATATCTCGGAGGTCATTCCAAGGGAGGACATCTGGCCATATATGCTGCATATAATGCCGGCAATGACATAAGGGAGCGTGTGGAAAGGATATTCGACTTTGACGGTCCGGGATTTAACAGTGAAGTCATGGCAACGGAACCGTTCATGTCGGTGGGTCCGAGGATAACGAGAGTTATCCCTGAGAATTCCATAATCGGAAGACTGCTGTCTGATACTGCCGTGCCGCTGATCGTGATCAGCACGGAGAAAGGCATAATGCAGCATGATCCGATGAGCTGGCAGATCGAAGGCAAGTTGTTCCTGGCTGCGGAGAAGAACTCGGTGGCGAGCGATGTTTTCGATGAGACATTGACCAAATGGATCGGCGAACTTGATACTGACGAGAAGAAGAGATTCATAGATGACCTTTTTGCGGTTCTCGAGGCGTCTGGGGAGACGAACGTGAGCAAGCTGTCCGGGCTAAGCCTTCAGGCGGTCAAGGCCATGCTTGGCAAGATGCAGCTCCTCCGGAAGGGATCGAGGGACAAGATAAGGCTGCTGCTCAAGTATTTTTTGGGCAACTGGGGTGAAGTCATTGCGCACACTTCGAAGTTCATGAGCGTGAGGGAGAAGTTCCCTTTGAAGCTTATCAGGGCGAGAATAAAGTAACAGAGAACAAGGTGTAATGCATGGGAAATCTATCTAAATTGGTGAAATACACAAAAGGGTACCGCGGCGCGACTGTTGCCTCGCTCCTATTTATCATCGGCGAAGTCGGACTGGAAGTTATTATTCCCCGGTTGACATCCAATCTCGTGGGTGTCATTCAGGATAACGGGGACATTAAGTCAATACTGATGTACGGAATACTTATGGTGGTATCCGCAATATTGTCGCTCATATGCGGATGTATCGCCGGTATCGCATCGTCCAGGGCATCTGCCGGATTCGCAAAGAATCTGCGTGCGGCAATGTTTGAGAAGATACAGGACTTCTCTTTCGGCAACATAGACAAGTTCTCCACTTCGTCACTCGTGACGAGAATGACGACCGATGTCAGTAACATTCAGAATGCGTTCATGATGCTGATAAGGGTCGCGATAAGAGCGCCCTTTATGCTGATACTCACGATAATATCCGCATTTACTCTGGGCGGCAAGCTGGCACTTACATTCGTTATCGTTATTCCCGTTCTTGTATTCGGATTCATCCTCATCGGGCGGTTTGCACTTCCCGCATTCAGGGCAGTATTCAAGAAATACGACAAGCTCAACGAATCAGTTGAGGAGGACGTGCGCGGCATAAGAGTCGTAAAGGGATTTGCCAGAGAGGAATTTGAGAAGAGCAAGTTCAATAAGGCTTCTGATGACATACGCAAGGACTTTACAAGGGCAGAGAGGATAGTCGGACTTAATATGCCGCTGATGCAGCTCTGCATTTATTTCAATTCCGTATTCATCCTTTATGTCGGGTCCAAACTTACCGTGGTATCCAAGGGTGCAGACATTAATATCGGTCAGGTATCTGCGTTCCTTACTTACGGCATGATGATTCTCATGTCGCTCATGATGCTGTCGATGATCTATATCATGCTCACGATGTCAGTTGAGTCAGTCAAGAGAATTGTTGAAGTCATCGACGAGGAGCCGGGTATCAGGAACCCTGCCGAGCCCGTATTTGAGATCGGTGACGGAAGCATAGATTTTGAGGATGTGTCTTTCGCTTATTCGGAAGAGGCGGGAAGAGATGCATTGAACGATATCAACCTGCACATCAAGTCGGGAATGACAGTCGGTATACTGGGCGGTACCGGTGCAGGCAAGACGACATTGATACAGCTCATTCCGAGACTGTATGACGCCAAGTCAGGCTCTGTCAGAGTAGGCGGAAGGGATGTTCGAGACTACGATCTTACCGCGTTAAGAGATGCGGTGTCCGTAGTCCTTCAGAAGAATGTGCTCTTCTCCGGAACTATCAGGGAGAATCTCATGTGGGGTAACAAGGAGGCATCGGATGAGGATATAAAGGAGGCTGCAAGACTTGCTCAGGCAGATGAATTCATCATGTCCTTCCCTGACGGTTACGATTCCAAGATAGAGCAGGGAGGAACGAATGTATCCGGCGGCCAGAAGCAGAGGCTCTGTATCGCCAGAGCCCTTCTGAAGAGACCTAAGATACTGATCCTCGATGACTCTACGTCTGCAGTCGATACGAGGACGGATGCCCTTATAAGGAAGGGCTTCAGGGAATACATTCCCGAGACGACCAAGATCATAATCGCTCAGAGGATAGCGTCCGTTCAGGATGCCGACATGATCGTTATCCTCGATAACGGCCGGATAGTCGCGACCGGTACACATGAAGAACTTATGAGCACCAGTGATATTTATCAGGAGATCTATGAGCAGCAGGTGAAGGGAGGTGACGACAATGAGTGATAACAGAAGACGCAGAGCCGCTACTCCCGCGGAGATGAAGAAATCAATGGGAAGCCTCAAGAGGGCATTGAAAGAATACCGTAAATGTTTCCCGCGGCTGATGCCGTTCGTGTTTGTCGTCATAGTACTGGCGTCGCTGCCGAATGACCTGTCGCCTCTCATAATGCAGAAAGTGTATAAGTACATAGATGAGCTCTTCCAGACCGGTGACTGGGCGGCTGCAAGGGAGCAGATACTGCCAAGTATCATTTTACTCATCGTGATATTTGCCGTCGGTGTGGCGCTCGCCACAGTACAGGCACAGCTTATGGCATTCATGACGCAGAAGTTCCTTGATCACATGCGCTGCAAGATGTTCGGTACGATGCAGCAACTGCCCGTCAGCTACTTCGACTCACACAAGCACGGCTTCATCATGAGCCATTATACGAACGATATCGATACGCTGAGACAGCTCGTATCACAGGTTGTTCCTTCGCTTCTTCAGGCGGGACTTGCCGTGGCGATCGTCTTTGTCGAGATGCTTTATTTCAGTGTCTGGATGACGATAGTTATTGTGCTTGGCGTTGTGCTTATGGGATTCCTCACGGGCAAGGTCGGCGCCGGGTCGTCAAAGTATTTCGTGAGGCAGCAGAATTCGCTGGCCTCGACGGAAGGATATATCCAGGAGATGATGAACGGCCAGAAAGTAGTTAAGGTCTTCAACCATGAACAGGAGACATTGGAGAACTTCAACAAGCTCAACGACGAACTTTATTCCGACGCATCGAAAGCAAACGGCTATGCTAATATCCTGGGTCCCATCATCAACAACGTCGGCAATATAATGTATGTATTCATCGCCGTTGTCGGAGGCGTCCTGATATACTTCAATGTGGATAATCTCTCAATCTCGGGAATGGTATTCGAGGTCAGTATCGTGGCAACATTCCTCAATATGTCAAAGAAATTCATGGCGAACCTTAACCAGGTCACGATGCAGATGAACTCCATAGTCATGGCTGCTGCAGGCGCCGAAAGGATTTTTGCCCTCATGGATACAGAGCCGGAGAAGGACGAGGGATATGTAACCCTCGTCAATGCCGAGATCGACAGTGAGGGCAATGTCAGAGAGGCAGATCACCATACCGGTAAGTGGGCATGGAAGCACCCTCACAAAGCAGAGGGTACCATTACTTATCAGGAACTTAAGGGCGATATTCTGCTTGATATGGTCGACTTCTCGTATGTGCCGGGCAAGCAGGTCCTGACTGATGTCAGCGTATTTGCAAAACCGGGACAGAAAGTTGCCTTCGTCGGTGCAACAGGTGCAGGTAAGACGACAATTACAAATCTTATTAACCGCTTCTACGATATTGAAGATGGCAAGATAAGATACGACGGCATCAATGTAAACAAGATCAAGAAGAAGGACTTAAGGCAGTCTCTCGGACTTGTTTTGCAGGAGACGAATCTGTTCACCGGAACAGTTATGGATAACATCAGATATGGTAAGCTCGACGCATCCGATAAGGAGTGCATCGATGCTGCCAAGCTGGCAGGTGCGGACGGCTTCATTGAGCGTCTCCCCGAAGGCTATAACACGATGCTCGAGAATAACGGCGCGAACCTCTCACAGGGGCAGAGACAGCTCATCGCGATTGCAAGGGCAGCCGTTGCAGATCCACCGGTAATGATCCTTGACGAAGCAACGTCTTCCATCGACACAAGGACTGAGGCAATAGTTGCCAAAGGAATGGATAAGCTAATGGAGGGAAGAACGGTATTCGTCATAGCGCACAGGCTGTCAACCGTAAGGAATTCCGATGTCATTATGGTATTGGACCACGGAAAGATAATCGAGCGCGGGTCTCACGACCAGCTTATCGCCGAGAAAGGTACTTATTACAGACTGTATACAGGTGCATTCGAGCTGGAGTGATGTACGGAGTACCGGTATCCGAGGATCATTGGTGGCTTGAGTGGCTTGGGTGGTCTGAGTGGCTTGGGTGTCTTGAGTGGTCTGGTCGTATTGAACGACCGGGACCATCATCAACCATCTGCCATCAGCCGATTGTCTCTACATTTCTGCACCGGAGTGTTCGTTTTTACAAATTGTAGAGATTTACGGGTACAATACCCCCGGCTGTACCCGTTTTTCTGCACAGACCGGCTTCCCATGCGGATTTACGGGTACAATACCCCCGGCTGTACCCGTTTTTCTGCACCGGCCGGCTTCCCATGCGGATTTACGGGTACATTACCCCCGGCTGTACCCGTTTTTCTGCAAAGACCGGCTTCCCATGCGAATTTACGGATACATTGACCCCGGATGTCTCTACATTTCTGCACCGGAATGTTCGTTTTTGCAAATTGTAGATACATGAATCCTGACTTGATCGACCTTTGCTCAGAGTATTCTGACTTTTACTCTGTCTAACCGGCGCTACACAGAATGTTAGATAGAGTAATACTGATCTGAGCATAGCCCACGCAGTATACTGCCCAACCATCTTACCCGCCACGGTTCCCGGTTCTCGCAGAACCGTTCACAAAAGACGGACAAAGAAAATGTAACTGTAATTTAAAGAATCTAATGTCTTTTTGTCTCCGTGAAGTGATAATATACTCGTATGGGCAAAAAAGGTAACAAAACAAAGAGCAAGACCTGTCGTCTTAAGCTGATAGACTTCACACCCCGGGAGCGTGCCGTATCGATTATCGAGTACATCCTTCTGGCGGGGCTTATAATCACGTCTTTCTGCGTGTTCTTCTATACAGATTATTCAGATACGCTCGACAATTCGATCATGCTTGGTGATTCTATTCTGAGCGGCAAATTCCGTGATTTCTATGAATACGCCGCAGTAAACAAGCAGAAACTTACATCATATTCAGCCAACTACGATATCTTCATATATATCGTGTTCCTCATCTGGAATCTCCCGGTGTTTATTGCTCACAGGATCAAGGAATTCGATTACATGAATACCCTCTGGTCACTTCTGTGGTGCAAGGGTCTCATACTGGGATTTACAATAGGTTCTGCGGAACTTGTCAGGAGGATAGCTGATAAGCTCGGTGCAAACCGTAAGACTGCCAGGTTCGCGGCACTCCTGTTCACGGCGTCGACAATGGTAATCATTCCGGAATTTGTTACGGTTCAGTATGACATCATCGCTATCTTCCTGATGCTTTTGGGACTCATGTTCTACTTCAAGGGAGGCAAGAGCATGAAGTGGTTCTACATCGTGTTCGCTCTTGCGGTGCCGATGAAGACTTTCGCGATATTCGTATATATACCCCTCATCCTTTACCGCGAGAAGAGGGTTATCAGGATCATTCTGAAGATGATCCCGGCGTTCTCGGTCAATTTCCTTTGCAAGCTGATGTTCATCGGAAGTGCCTCGTACCAGATGGCGATGAGTACGCAGACGAGGGATGCGGTCAAGGTTATAACAGAATCGACGGTGACGCTCGGCAAATTCAGCATCAATCCTTTCGTGATCTGTTATCTTGCGCTGCTTGTTTTGTGCTACAGGATGAAGGACGACGGTTCGAAGTTCAAGCCCGTCTACATCTCGGCACTGGCAATGTCTTCGTTCATATTGTTCGTTAATATCAGATCGTACTGGATGATACTCGCGGCGCCTTTCCTCGTGCTGATCATTCTGACGGACAGATCGAAGATCAAGCTCAACGTGTTGGTATTTACGCTGGGTTCCTTCTGCGGAACAGTCTATTATCTGATGTCGCACTGGCCTCTCAGCAACGAGAATATCGTGAACCATCTGGTGCTGAAGGGAATGTTCGACAAGCTCCCCGACACAAAGGAGCCGGTATACGCAGGCGGCATCAAGGAGTTCTTTGTTTCACATGACCTCATTCAGTTCGCACCTGTCATGTACTCGATCTTCATAGGCGCGGTTATTCTCCTGCTGATCCTTAACAGGCCTTCACAGCACAAGGATGATATCAGGGATTACACTCCCGAGTGGTGGATGGGCCTTCTGCAGATCGGCTTGACGTGGGGAATCGTGGCGCTCCTCATTATCGTCGGAACGATGGTGAGGTATGTGCCGGTGGTATCTTTCACGGTGCCTTCTGATTATATGGGCGGCAGCCTGTTCAAGGGCATGACCGTCGAGCAGGATTTCACTGCTCCGAGAGATCAGGATATCAGTGAGGTCTCGTTCATTGCCATGAACGACGGTCTAGAGAGGACAGTCAGGAATTCGATGAACATCACGATCATGGATAAGAACACCGGCGAGAAGGTCGGATACGCAACTGTCAATTCCGCGATGATCCCCGATCAGGAGATGTACACCATGAAGATGGGTAAGGTTCATCTGACCGCCGGGCACACCTACACAGTCATATTCTCTGCTACCACGCGTAATCACTTCAGTGACAGGCTCACAGTCGGCATGGTGTCAACAGGCGATAACAAGCCTGCAGCAAGGCTGGGTACGCAGGAACTGGATATGGCTGTCGGAATGACGGTTAGGTAGAGTTAAGAACGGTCCCTTGTAAGATCATCATGCAGAAATGAAATGGTATCCTTTGTACGAGACGGGTGCAGTGGGTATAGTTTGGTGCTGAGTACGCAGTGTGCGGAGCGAAGTGTCCAGAGCGCAGAGTGAAGTATGCAGAGTAAACGTTCCTGTAAAAAATTTACCGGAACAAAATTACTGTGAGCGCAGACTAATTGTTCCGTTATGTATCCGTAAACCCGCACGGAAAGCCGATTGGTGCAGAAAAACGGATACATTGTATCCCGCCCCCCAACAAATCTACTTATCCTGCTCCATAGTCTTGAGCTTGACCGCAATCGCACATTCTATCCTCTTCTTGAAGAGCTTGCAACCGTATTCATAGACACCGTTGATATCACCTGTCGCGTGATATGAATTCGCCGCACATCCGCCGGAGCAATAGAGCTTTGCCCAGCAATCTTTGCACTCGGGTCTTGAGTATGCGCTGCATGATGCGAATTTCTCACGCATGGAGATATTGGTGACTCCTTGCCATATGTCACCCATCTTATACTTATCGTCTCCTACGAACTGGTGGCAGGGATAGAGGTCTCCCCAGGGCGTTACGGCCAGGTATTCTGTGCCGGAGCCGCATCCCGCGACGCGTTTGTAGATGCAGGGACCGCATGTCAGGTCAAGCATATAGTGATAGAACGTGAAGCCTCTGCCTTCCTTATGCCTTTTTATCATCTCACGGGCCAGCTCCTCATACTGCTCATAGAGAACGGGCAGGTCATCCTCATTCAGTGCGGAAGGCTCCTTCGGATCAGTCACCACGGGCTCCATCGACAGCTCCGTAAAGCCCATGTCAGCCATGTGAAGGATATCCTTGAGGAAATCCGTATTGAAGTGTGTATACGTGCCTCTCATGTAATAGCTCTTATTACCGCGCTTCTTCACGAAAGCCTTGAAATTGGGCAGTATCCTATCATATGATCCGTCACCCTTATAATCCACTCTGAACCTGTCGTGCACTTCCTTACGTCCGTCAAGGCTAAGAACGACATTGTGCATCTCCTTATTGCAGAAATCGGTGACTTCATCATTAAGCAGCACTCCGTTCGTCGTAAGCGTAAATCTGATATTCTTCTTGTGGATCTTCTCCTGCTCGCGGCCGTAAGCAACGATCTGCTTGACCACATCCCAGTTCATCAGGGGCTCGCCGCCGAAGAAATCAACATCGAGGTTTTTGTGGTATCCGGAATTGGCGATAAGAAAATCGATCGCTTGCTTACCGACTTCATACGACATTAGTGCGCGTTCTCCGTGATACTTGCCCTGACTTGCAAAGCAGTATGAGCAGTTGAGATTGCACGTGTGGGCAACGTGGAGACACAGTGCCTTGATCTGGATGCGCCTTTTGTTGAAGTTCAGGGCGACATTCTCATACTTGTCGGGAGCCCAGAGCTTGCCGTCTTCCTTGAGTTTTTGGATGTCGTCGATGCACTTGTTCACATCCTCCCCTGTAACGGAAGGATCGCCGCCGAATCTACCGAGGATCGTTCTAACTATCTCATCGCGGGGAGTATCTTCATACATGTTGATAATATCATAGGCGACCGGGTCGACCATGTGGATCGAGCCGGAGTATGTATCGAGGACTATATTAAGGTCGTCAAACTGATAGCAGTGGATCATATTCCCTCCAAAAACAGAGGCTGCCTCTTAGCGAGACAGCCTCACGATAGTAAGCTGTTGTAATTACTCTTCTGTCTTCTTCTCGCAAGCCTGATTTGCAACGCCGCAGCTTGTCTTGCAAGCTGACTGGCAAGATGTCTGGCACTCGCCGCATCCGCCTTCTGCCAAAGACTTCTCAAGATCACGTGTTGTAACGGTAACGATCCTATCCATGATATAAGCCTCCCTGTATTTATAAATAACACGCAAATTATACTTGCAATAGCGTATCATGTCAAATAATGCTATAATCAACTTGTCCGCCGGATGTCCGGCACATCACTTAGCGACGAGGTTGGAATTATGGATAATATTGATGATTTTGATACCGTGAATGAACAGTCATATGTCTCCGGCGCCAAGACAGATCCCCTTTGTCTTGCAGGTTTGATCTCATCCATCGTCTCTCTTGTATGCTGTTGCGGAACAGTATCTCTTGTCAGTCTGGCACTGTCCATCGCAGGTGTCATAAGAGTGAAGAAGAGCAATGATAACGGCAAGGGAATGGCCATCGCAGGTATCGCAATATCGGCTTTGTCGATCCTGATACTCATCATGGTGATCATATTCATAGTTCTTCCGATGATATTGGTATTCGGCTTCATCGGCAGCTTCTTCAATTATGCTCTTCACGGCGCATATGTCGATGTCAGCAATTATCCTGTGAATGACCGCGCAGCTCATATTGAGAAGCAGGAGATCAGCAGTATCGATGAACTGAAGGATTTCTTAGAGGACAGAGGTGTTACCTTCGACTTCAAGGTCAAGAACTGATACATCTCTTATTCCTTTTTGGCTCAATCGTTCCACAACGCTCCGGGACAGCAACTCTCCGGGCATAATAACAGGTATTCCGGGCGGGTAATCATATATGAATCCGCCTGATATTTTGCCTTCCGCATCCTCTATACCTACAGTCAGAATACGGTGTCTTGCCGCCTGAGCCAGGGACATCTGAGGCAGGTGAACAGGCGGTGTGAAGCAGAATCCTTCATCTCCGGCAAGTTCCGGATGTTCTCTGTCGATTTCAGTCAGTGCAGACGTGAATCTTGCAAGCGACTCCCTTGTATCCCCGATTCCCGTCATGGCGATCAGATGTGTATCAAAAGAAGCTTCTGTCTCGATTTTATATTTGGCGCGGAGAATATCCGCAAGCTGTCTTCCGCGGCAGACCAGTACGATCTTGGATCTGTCCTTGCCGGCGGCAGTAAACAATCTGATATTCTTCAATTGCTTAAGCTTTGTCTCCGCTTCTGATACGGCCTGTTCCCATTCACTGAGCGCATATGCCTGACCCAGCAGTGATACCGCTTCAGATATACCGCTCATCAGCAGATAGGACGGGGATGAGCTCTCAAAAATATCAATGTAATGCCTGATGTCCCCGGAATCTATCCTGCCGGAATACTTCAGCATTACGGCTGTCTGCGTCGGCGCTGACAACGTCTTGTGAAGGCTCTTGATGACGATGTCACCGCATGCTTCCTGCCCCCAGTAATCATCAAGCCCCAGATGTGCTCCGTGTGCCTCATCAATGATCAGCGCACAGCCGTATCTGCGCGTAATATCATATATTTCCCGTGTGTTCGAGATGATCCCCTCGTAAGTTGGAGAAGTGATCACCACAGCCTTGACTGACGTGTCTTCTTTGAGAACTCTCTCAATATCTTCAGGCTTCACTTCCATCGCGAAAGGAGCACTGCCGCATGACGGGTCAACAACCTTGTGCATGCATCCCGCCATCTCGATGCCGTGCCAGACACTCAGGTGACAGTTGGACGCCGCGAGCACCTTGCCGTCAGGGCAATATCTCATAGATGCGCATATCGCGGATTCTATCATTGCAGTCGAGCCGTTGACCGATATAAATGCTTCATCGGCGTGCCAGAGCGCGGCAATGTCATCCTCCAGATCCCCGATGATCCCGCGAGGGTCGTGAAGATTATCGAACCCGTCGATCTCGGTGATATCGAGACCTGCGAGAATGCCGGTGCGCCTTTTGCCGCCGGGCATGTGCATCGGCAGATACCCGGATCTGCAGTATTCTTCCAGCTTCTGATGTAAAGATTTATTATTCATAGTGTAATGATAACATATCGCGAATATGTCGTATAATGTTGCTAACATTCTCGTGGAGGTCACCAATGAAAGAATTTATCAGGACAACAGCTGCGGTAACAGTTTTAGCGTCTCTTCTGGCATCATGTGATACCGGTATTGAGAGCGGCATATACAATCCGTCAGATACTGCGCAGGAATCTGCTACGGAGCCTTCACAGAGCAGCGCCGAAAGCAGTGAGACGGGCGGTGAGCACAGCGTGGAAGGCCTTACTGAGAAAGGCAGGGGATACGAGGGGACGGAAGGGACCGGCAAGTACAACTACGGTGAAGCACTGCAGAAGTCTCTTCTTTTCTACGAGCTTCAGAGGAGCGGCAAGCTCCCTGAGAATGTCAGGTGCAACTGGCGCGGAGATTCGGGGCTCACGGACGGTGCGGACAATGATGTTGACCTGACCGGCGGGTGGTATGACGCAGGCGATAATGTTAAGTTCAATCTTCCCATGGCATATTCAGCCTCTATGCTCGGATGGTCTTTCTACGAGGATCAGGAGGCATATGAGCAGAGCGGTCAGAAAGACTACATTCTGGGTGATATCAGGTGGGTATGCGATTACCTTATCAAGTGCCACCCCGAACCGGAAGTATTCTATTATCAGGTGGGGGACGGCAATGCGGACCACTCATGGTGGGGACCTGCCGAGGTAATGACGATGAACAGACCGTCCTACAAGGTTACAAAGAGCGAGCCGGGAAGCGCAGTGACCGGCGAAGCGTCTGCGGCGCTTGCCATCGCATCGATAGTGTTCAAAGATATAGATCCGGAGTACTCGGCAAAGTGCCTTGAACATGCAAAGAGCCTATATAAGTTTGCCGATTCCACAAGAAGTGATTCGGGATATACTGCGGCCAACGGATTCTATAATTCGTGGAGCGGCTTCTACGACGAGCTGGCATGGGCAGGTTCGTGGCTCTATCTCGCGACGGACGATAAGTCGTATCTGGACAATGCAAAGTCATGCTTCACGCAGGCCGGTCATGACTATGACTGGTCCATGTGCTGGGATGATGTTCATATCGGAGCGGCAGTGATGCTTGCGAAGATAACGGGCGAGAAGACATACAAAGATGAAGTTCAGCACCACCTGGATTACTGGTCGTGCGGAACGTCTGACGGCAAGAAGATCACGTATTCTCCCAAGGGTCTTGCATGGCTCGACCAGTGGGGATCGCTGAGGTATGCAACGACTACCGCTTTCGTTGCGGCAGTGTACAGCAGGTGGGACGGCTGCCCTTCAGACAAGGCATCGGTCTACTGGGATTTCGCTGTGAGCCAGGCAGATTATGCGCTCGGCTCTTCGGGTAGGTCATATGTTGTGGGATTCGGTGAGAATCCTCCGGAGCACCCTCATCACAGAACGAGTCAGGGATCGTACTGCGATAACATGAACGAGCCGGGTGAAGCAAGACATACACTGTACGGCGCTCTCGTCGGAGGACCTGACGCGTCCGACGGTTATACCGACACTGTAAGCGACTATAACAAAAACGAGGTTGCGTGCGACTATAATGCAGGATTTACAGGTCTTCTGGCAGCAATGTACTCCAAGTATCACGGCAAGACGCTGATCGATTTCGGTGCGGTGGAGGAAGTTCCCGGGGATGAATATTCCGTGGACTGCGGTGTCAATGTAGAGGGTCAGGATTTCGTTGAGATAAAGGCGGTCATCTACAACAAGACGGCGTGGCCGGCAAGGGCAGCCGGTAACCTGGAGTTCCGGTATTTTGTTGACCTGTCAGAGATCTATAAGACGGGCGGTGATGCGTCAGGAGTGACGATCAACACTAATTATATGCAGTCCGGAAGAGTAGACGGACTCAAGGTGTGGAATGAGAAGAACCATATATATTATCTGTCGGTGGTATTTGATGACGATTCTCTGTATCCCGGCGGACAGTCGCAGCACAAGTCCGAGATCCAGGTGAGGATGATAAGTCCTTCGGGCGTATGGGATAACAGTAATGACTATTCTTTCAATAACGCGTCGGGCGCCGTACTCCTCGAGGACGGCAACGTAGTGTACGGCATGCTTCCCGACGATGCCGGAACGAATTCGGGATCATCTGCAGGCGGACAGGCGAATCCCACTGACGGCACCGCGCCTACATCACAGACAACTGCGCAGAACGGAGGAAGCGGGCAGGCAACATCAGGCTCCCTCAGCGTCAAGATGACATATAACGATAATTCGACTTCGGCAAATGCCATAGCAGGCACTCTGGAGATCAAGAACAACGGTGCGGCGGTCGAACTGTCCGGGATGAAGATAAAGTATTACCTGACCAATGACGGTAACGGGCAGCTCGTATTCGACTGCTATCATGCGGCGATCAATGCGGCAAACGGGCAATACACGGCACTTACAAACGGAGTGAAAGGTTCATTCGCATCAGCGTCAGGACAGGACAGGGATACGTGTCTTACGATAACACCCGGTTCGGGAAGCCTTGGCAAGGGCGACACGCTGACTGTCAATTTCAGTTGCCACAGGTCAGACTGGCAGAACATGAACCTTGGCAACGACTGGTCGCACAAAGATGTAAAGAACATTGAGGTTACCGCCTCATGAAGAGAATCGTCAGTATCATACTGTCAGGCATTCTGGCAGCCTCGGTATTGTCTTCATGCTCACGGGAACAGGAGACATCAGTCATCTCTGTATCCGGTTCATCTTCAGATGAGCCGGATACAACATATGTAATTGAGTTCGATCCTCATGTCTATCCTTCGATCTATGAAGAGAACTTCGACGGTAAGACGAAGGAATCCTTCTTCAGTCTGTGCGATGCAATGCTCGCCGGAGAAGACGAGTTTGTCTGCGAAGATGATGTTATGTTCTATACCGTCGTATTTACAATTGCGCACCAGTGCTTTCCTCTCGTGGAACTGATGGGCGACGGATGGACGGTAAAGGACGGCAAAGCGCATATTAATTACAGTCTGCCCAAAGAACAGTATCTTCAGAAGGTGGAGGAGTTCAAGACGCTTACGGTATCGATACTTGAAGAGTGTATCAAGCCGGGATATGATGACACGGATAAAGCGCTGTCAGTATACGATTATTTTATAACGCACTACTCCTATGATTACGATGCGGCAGTAGACGATAGCATGCGTCTGTCATCCTACAGGCTTTTTATGGAGCATAAAGGTATCTGCCAGGAGATTGCACCTGCATACGCATATATCCTGTTGCAGGCACATGTCGACTGCACTACCTGCGGCTCGCTTAATGATATCAATGAGGCGCATGAATGGGCATTTGCCAGGCTGGATGGTGAATACTATCACATCGATCCCACATACGGGATCAACGACCCCGATTCATTCCGGTATTTCGGCATGACTGATGAAGAGAGGCACGATCAGGGCGGATGGAATACTGCGGTATTCAATTACGGCAATGCCAATATATTTGACGACAGCGGTAAATACAGTGCTGACAGCAGACGGTTCGATGCCCTGTGGACGGCTGTGACATGCAATCCCGATTATGGAACAAATACTATCCGTTACTATAGGGACGGCGGGGATGAACAGTATGAATTTACCTATTAGTTGTAGTATAATCTGACGTATGGATAACATATACATAATCAACGACAACAATAATTACAACACTCGCAAACAGATTCCTGAGAGCGGTGCCGCTACGGCACTGAGGATTACATTCGCGATCATTGCTTTTTTTACAATCGGATTGTTCATCAATACGGTTGCTCTGGGAATTACCATATTTAGCGGTGATTTCTGGCATGATGTAATTGCGAGCGATGAAGTCAAAGAAGCATTGAAGGATGAGGCCGATATAAATGTCAAGGATTTCCTGAAGGTTGACAGCATTGATCTCACCATCGCAGGTGAAGAGATGACAGATGAGTTTATTGACATCATTATGGATGAGATGCTGGATCTGTACCTCAATAACGATGCCAAGGTCGATAAGGACAGGGTATATCAATTATTTGACGATTATGAGGGTGTTATCTTCCGCGGATATAATCCTCCGGAGTCCGTTATCGAGAGAGCCAAGGAAGAGACATACGAGATGTTCTCGGACAAGATAAAAGAGGCAAAATCCGAACTTAAGCATAGTGATACATACGAGGTATTGTGTGTATATGATGATTTGAGAGCCGGCAATTCAACAGCTATGCTCATCTCGGGGATTGCAACGCTTGTAATGATTGTTATTCTCATACTTATCCACAAGAACAGGTTCAGACCCGTGAGAGCTTTTGGTATCTCCATGACGGCTGCACAATCATGTAATCTGATACTGTGGTTCCTGGTATATCTTCTGTTCAGTGCCGCCAAAGCAAGTGCAAAGGGAGAAGAGAAGGTCGTACAGATATTTGCCTCGAGGATACTTGGTTCTGTCGGAGGCATCATGCTGTTCATGTTCATCCTGCTGCTTGTAGGCATCACGCTGATCGTCGGCGGCAGCATCGGTATAAAGAAAGCCAATTCCGTTCAGGACGACTGGGAGTGATTACAGGATCTTATCATTTTCCGTTTACTGTCCTGGAACTGAGAGCAGTCATATAATTTGGTTATTCACGGAACAGGTGGGATGATGTGTCGATGCTGTATCTTTCCGCGGAAGGATTGCTGCCGGCATTCTGTCTAACTGTCTGCATTCAGCGTTTCCGCGGAAAAACGGCATTCCTTCCGCAATTTTCGCGGAAAGATTTCTATATATCTGCGAATCCGCGGAAAACACCGTAGTTTTCCGCAGTTTTCGCGGACT
>DFIB01000154.1 GCA_002371375.1 Mageeibacillus sp. UBA3708
CGGAACAGAATTACTGCGCACGCAGACTAAATGTTCCACTAAATTGATTCAGATTCACAAGTTTACTGCGTACGCAGCCAATTAAATCAACTTTTCCTTAACTTAACGACATCGTGCTGTTCCTTTGGGAACAATCCCACGGATTCCGTGAAGAACCAAAAGTTTTATGACGGCAGTCTGTGCCTTGGAAGAAGTTTGGGAAATGGTCCCCGGACATCAAACGGAATGGACATTTCATTAAATACCTCATTCAGTGCTTCTGCATACTTACCGGTCCTTATCACCTGCGGAAGCATAAAAAATATCTTGTCTCCTAATGATGTCACTTCACAAACGATATGTCCCTCGACAATTATGGTATAGTCTTCAACATAGTCTGCGATCTCGCCCCAGTCCGCACGGCCGCTGTAATTACATATAAATGTATTCTTACGGGCACCCTTACCTGTTCCGTAATTATTCTTAGCGGCATATTTCTTCTTTGCTTTCAGACCGGATTCATTGTCTATTCCGTCATAATATGCAAATATCCGTCTCAACTGATGGCCACTTACCGTAGGATCCTTCTGCAAAAGAATCTGTCCCCTTGTCATTGTTCCGAGTTTATCCATATCCCATTTAAGCATATCTCTGTCATAGTCAATATATATCTGCGACAGCAGGTCTTGGTGGGAATATGTAAGGCCTATTTCCTCAGTCGGATTATGCGCGATCTTGGCACCGATCACCTTATGCTTTGCAGGCAGGACCTTATCGAGCATCTTTGCGGTTGCAACAGTAAAAAATGACTGTATGCTGGCATCATTAGCTTTGGCAAACCTGACAATATCTTCCTGCCTGAAAGTATATAAGCGGTAGCTTGCTTCTCTCACAAAGGGATTGATCATACCATTAATGTAATCCCCATACATCATAAAGGGATTCTTGGATTCCGGTTCAAACAAAGGTCCGTCATCCGGAAGCATATCAAGTGCCGGTTCCACATCCTCTCCCTCAAGAAGTTTGTCTCCGGGTTTACGTATTCCCGGTGCGTCGGGTTCAATATTATATTTATTTTTCACGTATTGATATACATTAGTCATAACCCACGGCTGTGCGCCCTTACCGCCGCATATGCTGTGACTGATGTTAAAGTAAATGGTGCGTCCTTCATATTCGACGTAACAAAAATGCCCGTTAACCTCCCCGCTGCACAGATCCTTGGCTCTGCCGTCAACAGGAAACACCATAATATCTTTGTTGTTCGGCTCCAGCAGGAAACCGCCTTCATTATCGACTGTCACTTTCCTTGCAAAATAAGGATATCTGACTATTGCTTCATTGACAGATATGCGCAGGATATCAGGGTCAATCTCATCCTTCATTGTAACCCTGATCCTCATAGTATAATGGAAATGTTTCTCACTGAGATATAGACGATAAGTATCAACACTGTACTTCACGATTGACTCCTCCGAACACGTGTGATTATATCACAAAAGTAAAGATTATTTGATTTTTCTTTGCTTTCTATCCGGCTATTCGGAGCCGGGTCATTTTGCCTTATCGCTTGTCATCATCAATGTAACCAGGAGAAGAATCGCTGATGAGATCCAAATAGTTCCCGCACCAATCCTGGCAGACAGTATTCCGCCAACTCCGGCTCCGATTGCAAATATGAAGATTATGGCAAAGAAATGCATTGCCTTGTAAAGTGATTCCTTCTCACCCGTTCTGAAGTACTGGGACAGTCCTTCCGTGCCACTGCGCAGATTCCCGATACACATTGTACTGGCGTATCCGTAACCATGAACCTTCCTGAATGCCTGCACCTGCATTGCGCAGGAGAAAGATACCATGATATTTGCAAGCATGTTTAATCCGGAAGGCAGAAATCCCACAATAAGCAGCATGAACACCTCTACGAGAAGTATAATCTGCCTCCAATGCACTTTGCTGTAATTCTTGAATCTGCTCTCTATCCTCTCTGCAAGAAATACACCTGCGGCAAAGGAGATTATCGGGAGCATATAGCTTAATCCCTTATCCCAGTCGCCCAACATAAAACTCTGACTCATCAGTACCACATTGCCGGTCTGGGCATTTGCAAATACCCCGCCCCTGACATTGTATGAATATGCATCCTGAAGTCCCCCGGAGAATGAAAGCAGAACGCTCAGCCGCAAACTCTCTGATATCTGAGTTTTTGCCTGTATCATCAGAATCCTCCAAACCATACAAATTAAAATCCGCCGGCAAATTATATCTACACTAAGGAACAGATCGGGCAGAGAGCACAACTGAAGTTGAAGCTGATTGGATAATTATTGCACATCCCCTATTATTATAACCCCTTTCGCCAAGAGTGGAGGATTTAAAAATGCACAAAAATGAAAGTCAAAGATGGTCAAAAATAATTAGCACTCACCTCTTGCGAGTGCTAATTGACGGACTATAATGTAGTCAGAACAAAGGAACGAGGATCAAAGAAGAGATCAGACCTCCACCTCTTGCTCGGATAACAACAATTCAAAGGAGATGATTAGTATGTTGATGTCCGGTTTATTTGGAGAAGATTTGTTTGATGATTTTTGGGGTTTCCCTACAAGAGAGCTTGCCAATATCGACAAGCAGCTTTACGGAAAACATGCGCAGAACCTCATGAAGTGTGATGTACACGAGAATGAGACAGATTATGAGATGGATATGGATCTTCCCGGATTTAAGAAAGATCAGATCAACATCAATCTGGAGAACGGTTATCTCACCATCAGCGCTTCAAAAGAGCATGACAATGAGAAAAAGAAGCATGGTAAGGTAATCCGTCAGGAGAGATATGCAGGTTCTATGCAGAGGAGTTTTTATGTTGGCGACGGCGTAAAGACTGAGGATGTTAAGGCAAAGTTCGAAGATGGTGTTCTGAAACTCAATATTCCGAAGAAAGAACTCAAAGAACTTCCTTCCAATACAACTATTGCAATTGAAGGATAAGGACAATTACAAGTCGTAACAAAGGACCCGGGGCTTCAATCTCCGGGCCCTTTCTTTTGGGTGGCACGTATTAATCTATTGATGAACAACAGGTAAGTTCAAGTAATATCTGTCTCTTATCTTCATGATCTTATCAGTCCTGCTTCGGAGGATGTTCGCTGATAAACTTTTCCAGTATCTCTGCAGCATCTCCGATGATCTCGGCACACGGTCTTCTCTTATAGTAACCTTCAGTACGTGCCTCAGGTACAGGAGCATCATGCTTAACGCTGAGCCCCAGCATCTCGCGGCACACGATGGTACCGTGCACTTCCTCAAACTCTTTGGCAAGTTCCTGGATCTTTGAATAAAGCTCAGTCTTGGGTGCACCTGTCTCATTGCCCGGATAGCCGTACAGGAGACCTGCGATCATGAACATCCCCGTGACCGAGCCGCACACTTCGCGCAACCTGCCCATACCTCCTCCGAAAGAAGATGCAAGCTTCATCAATGTCTCCTCATCACCGGGAAGAAGATCCATAAAGGCAAGCATTATAGACTGCGAACAGTTGTACCCTTGCTTGAAATTATTCATCGCGGACTCTCTGCGCGTCATAGCGTACCTCTCCATTATCCGCAGAAACCGTGGGCGCATTCCGCCGGTTCCTGCCCTTATTACGATGAATGATATGATTTATAGTGATTCATGTCAATGTGCCTTGGTATGTGTGAACAAAAAAAGACTTGAAAACAATTTTTAATCATATTAGCCTCATATCAGGACGTCCGAATCCCACATGAGAGAAGGCATTGTATGAACAAAGAACAGCTTCATGAGTTTATTGATGAGAGCACAGGCAACGAGAGCAACATCTGCCAGATATGCGTGGTAAGGTCAGGCGTTACCGTCTATGAAGATTGCTGGCGCGGCTATAAGCTGGATGACTCCGTTAACGTCAATTCAGTGACCAAGGGAGTGATGTCGCTCCTTACAGGTATTGCAATAGACAAAGGATACATCACAGGCGTTGAGCAGAAGGTCATGGATTTTTTTCCGGATTACACGGTCAAACGCGGAGAGAAGACCATCTATGACGTTACCGTAAGGCACCTTCTGACGATGACCGCTCCCTACAAGTACAGCTCAGAGCCGTGGACAAAGATCTGCACCTCCGGAGACTGGACCCTGGCCGCACTTGATTACCTCGGCGGACGCAGGGGAATAACCGGCGAGTTCAAGTATGCAACATTGGGGATACAGATACTCGCCGGAATAATTGAGAGGGCATCGGGAATCAAATGCATTGATCTGGCGAACAGGTATCTGTTCCTGCCTCTGGGAATCCCGGAGCATTATATACACGGGGACAGCTCCAAGGAGGACCAGTTCGATTTCTTCATGAACAAGTGCCCGCGGAAGAACGAATGGTATTCGGATCCGCAGGGCACGGTGACGGCCGGATGGGGTCTGTGCTCATCCGCAAGAGATCTCGCGAGGATCGGAGAACTTGTCGCAGGCGGCGGAATGTATAACGGAAAGCGGATCATCCCGTCGGAGTATCTGAACGACATGACAACAACTCATCTGAAGCTCGGCGAGCGGTTCGGGAACATGAACTACGGATACCTGTGGTACATGCCTCATGATGAAGGATCTGTCTGTTGTGCCATCGGCGACAGCGGCAACATCATCTACACCGATAAGGAGACAGGGATCTCAGTCGGAATGACAGGCACATTCAAGCCCCGGATATTCGACCGGGTGGAGTTCATCGAGAAGATGATAATACCGATTGCCTGTTCTGTCACCCTCCAAGGTTCTTCCTGATCCTGTTGGCCAGATCAAGGAAATTCTGAGCCTTGACGATCGCGATGCCCTGACCTTCGTCTCCGAGCACGACAACCTGGTCACCCGGCTTTATATCGAACAATTTACGTGCTTTGGCGGGGATGACTATCTGTCCTTTATCACCTACCGTAACAACGCCGAACAGGTGCTTGCCTCTTGGAGGAAGATCAAGACCAAGATTCTCCTCGGAAGAATAGTTGACAAGGTCATCGAGTGATATCCCGAAAGCATCTGCGATGAGCTTGCTCCGTTCAAGATCCGGAACCGATTCTCCCGATTCCCATTTTGCCACCGACTGCCTTGTGACCCCGACGATGTCCGCCAGATCCTCCTGGGTCATACAGTGAAGCTTGCGCAATTGAATGAGATTATCTTTGAGCATCCTTTCTCTCCTTTCGTCTGCTGATACCCAGTACAGCCCAGCGCCAGAACGGTATTCTTGATATAACTGCATTGAGCAGATAAGCCCCTGCAAATCCCGCAACGGCACTTAGCAGATATGCGGCAACGGGCGGGATCAAGCCGGGCTTCGCCAGGTACAGAGCCACCGATGAGATCCCCAGATAATGGAAGATGTAGAGTCCGTAATTTCTCTTAGACATCCATTCCGTGAATCTGTTGCTGAAATCACCGAATCTTGCCATACCGCCAAGCATCGCCAGGCTTGCAAAATATCCGTAACCCAGGAACAGCGGTGTCTTGTAGACCGGGTTATCAGCATAATTATACCCGAAGAATGTACGGCAGAAAACGATGCAGAGAATGATCGACGCCGGTAAGAACAGAGGGAACCACCTTTCGAGGGTATGAATGACCTCATCGTGTGAGAAAACGAAGTATCCCAGCAGGAACATCAGGAAATACAGTCCGAACCTGTACACGACGATTACCGGCGTATTGAGGATCTGTCCCGCTCCCCACACTGCAACTGACAGCAGGAGGATCACGACGATCCCGGTCTTCCTGCATACGTTCCAAAGACGGTCCCTGTCGATCCGGCGGATGAGCACAAGTGCCATCGAGAAAAGCCAAAGCAACTGTATATACCACAAAACGCCGATACCGCTGGCAATGGTGGCAATGATAACGCCGACCAACGGCATTTGTGCGCTGTCTATGGCTCCTGCTATGCTTACGTTCACATAGCCCTGAATGAACTGAAATGCGAACAGACCGACCGTGGCCGGAACAAGAAGCTTTGTCGTCCTGCTCCTGATGAATTCCTTTGATGTGTGCCGGTCGAGATAGAGTCTGGAACTGATGCCCGAGACCGTGAAGAGAAGGGGCATGATCCAGGGATAAATGATGTACATGATCACATCGTAATACTGCACGTCGAGGCCGGTGATCTTCCCGACTACACCTGCGATACCTTCGCTGTTGTACATATAGAAAACATGGTATATCACGACCATAACAACCGTTATCCACCTGATGTTGTCCAAATAGTGTTTCCTCATACTTATACCACCTTTGCAACTTGTTTTAACACAATTATAGAAGCGCACAATAAGGCAGTCCACCAACCAAAGCGGACATTTGCACGCAGTCTGTGTTAATTTCAGTTGCAGATCATACTATTCAGACAGGCAGCTACTCGAAAAGCTCTTCCTTGATATCCTCGATATTCCTCTCGGAAAGGATTCCGGGAACAGTAAGATGACTGTAAAGTCTCATGGCGAGATCAAGAGTTCTGATCTGCTTCTCCTTGGCCACGATCATAGCGTGATCCTCAGTACCGAGATACGACGAGATGAATACATTCCAGATCCTCAGGGCTTCCTCATATGTGAACTTGCTGAGCAGGCCATTCCTGGCCTCCGGAGTCGCATATTTGCCGTGATTGCGGAAGAGACTGTACATCGGAGTAAGGTCGAAAAGAGGATCCCCCATGGCCGCATTGCCGAGATCGATAAAAAGATATTCGTCATTCTGAACGATCACATTACCTATATAGCACATGCCGTGCAGGAAAGTATCAGTCTCCGGAATCTCTTCGAATATCGCCATCAGCTTATCCTTCTCGCCGGGATTCAGCGAGATCTTGTTCTCGGATATGTTCTTCAGCCAGTGCTCCCTCTCAGACCTGAACACCGAAGGGCTGACTCTGATGCTGTGTATCTTCCTGACTGCATCAGCCAAACGCCTGATATAGTCATCCATATGCTCCTTGTCGCTCAGGATAAGGTCGACCAGGTTCTTGCAGTCGTTCATTACATAGATCTTGCCAAATCTGTTGCCTACCCTGACAACCTCATATGAAACAGCCGCAGGAACCCCGGCTGCAAAGGCATTGCGTGCATTCACATTGTCACGCTCAATAAAAAGATCGTAACTTGCCTTAGGAGAAAACAACTTAACAATATTCTTATCATCGAGACGGTACATGTCTCCGAGCATCGTTCCGCCGATCCTCTCCTTGCCTTCAACGCTGATCTCTTTGATTATGGAAGTCATGATACTCTGCTACCTCCGCTGTCTTGTCTGTATATTATATAACTTATCCGGGAGGATTGCATTTACGATTTGTTCACATCAGTAATCATCAAGAAAGCAGATCCGCTTCCCGTCCTTCTTGTAAGCGATGACCGCATCCAGATCTATATTCTCAACGCTACTGAATATATTGGCCTCAACTGAAGGATTGATCTCCCTGAGCGACGCGATGAGCTTCTTTATCTCCCGCCTTTTGGACGATGTGCCTGAAGCTTCTTCACCGTCTGTTTCTGAGGCGGCCCTGCAAGCGCATCTCAGGAAGTGCAGCCCGTTATAGTCCCTCCATGCGCATATGTCTTTCTCCCTGATCAGATACATGGGCCGTATCAGCTCCATCCCCCCGTAGTTCCTGCTCCTGAGCTTAGGCATCATAGTGCGTATCTGACCGCCGTATAACATCCCCATCAGCGTAGTCTCGATCACATCATCGTAGTGATGACCGAGTGCGATCTTATTGCATCCGAGCCCGCGCGCTTTGCTGTACAGATGTCCCCGCCTCATCCTGGCGCAGAGATAACAACTGCCCTTATCAGCCTTATTGACCTCATCAAAAATACTGCTCTCAAACATAGTCAGAGGGATCCCGAGATCCGCCGCATTGCGTGCGATCAGGTCCCTGTTCTCCCTGTCGTATCCGGGATCCATGGCCAGGAAAACCAGTTCAAAATCAACCTTGCGGTGCCTTTGTATCTCCTGCATAAGCTTGGCCATGAGCATGGAATCCTTTCCGCCGGAGATGCAAACGGCGATGCGGTCCCCCTCACTTATCAGCTGATAATCTCTGCACGCCCTCGCGAAAGGCTCCATCAGCTGCCTGTGGAATCCGTTTCTTATGCTCTCCTCGGCTTTGGCCTGCCTGTCCGCATTCATTGCTGTATCATTCATTTATCGTATCCATGTCCGTTATCTTGATCCCCGGGGTATTCAGCATCTCGAAAGGCCGGCTGCGGTACCCTGTGAGAGGAGTACCGCAGGATGAGTGCCGCGAGATAGGTGCCGCGGGATGGAAATGCCGCGGGATGGAAGTGCCCCGTTGACCTGATTATACACGATATGACAGGGATTCAGAACGGGCATATCTGCTGCCGGGTGCCGGATGTGTTCGGGAATCAGGTTAAGGCAGCCATATTATCAGGGCTGGACAACATCGTGTTTCCCGTATGGAGTCAATGATATACTGCGTGACTGTGCAAGTAGAGAATTCCGGTTTTGAATTGTATCCGTAAATCCGCACGGGAAGCCGGTCTGTGCATAAAAACGGATACATCCGGGGGTAATGTATCCATAAATCCGCGCGGGAAGCCGGTCTGTGCAGGAAAACGGATACATCGGGGGGGTAATGTATCCGTAAATCCGCACGGGAAGCCGGTCTGTGCATAAAAACGGATACATCCGGGGGTAATGTATCCGTAAAACCGCACGGGAAGCCGGTCGGTGCAGGAATGTAGAGACAATCGGGGTCAATGTCTCTACATTTTGTAAAAAAGAACATACCGGTGCAGGAATGTAGAGACATCCGGGGTCAATGTCTCTACAATTTGTAAAAACAATCACTCCGGTACAGGAATGTAGAGACAATCTCTGCACGGGAAGCCGGCCGGTGCATAAAAACGGATACAACAGGGTGGGATGACTAACAATATGTCCCGCACCGTTTCCGCAAGGAAACGGGATTAGGTCCGGATGGCTCATGCATGTCGATCAACACTTCCGGTCGATCAAGCCACTCCCGTCACTCACGTCACTCAATCCACCCAAGCTGCCACGCACTACCTGACTCTCCCCTACTTCTTTCCCGTCAGATAATAAACAGCCAGTGCTGTTCTGTGGGACAGTCCTTCCCTGGCGAGGATATTTGTTATATAGTTCTTGACCGTCCCCTCAGAGATAAAGAGTTTGGCGGCGATCTCTTTGTTGGACAGGCCGTCGGCTACTGCCCTGACGATCTCGAGTTCCCTGTCGGTATAGCCGTCGCTGACAAAGCCTTTGCCGGCGCGGATACTGCTTTCGGTAAGCGATCCGAGAAGAGTCTCCTCCATTACGCCCACGCCGTTATAGACTGACCTTATGGTCTGCTTCAGATGCTCCGGAGTGTGATTTTTGATTAGGTATCCCGATGCGCCGTTTGCCAGTGCCCTGCGGACGAGGTCGTCATCGTCAAAAGTGGTAAGTATAAGCACTTTGCCGAGTCCTTCTTCGGCAATGATCTTCGTAGCTTCTATGCCGTCCATTACCGGCATCTGTATATCCATGAGGAAAATGTCGGGCCGGTCCCTGCGTGCTATGGCCAGAGCCTGCTGTCCGTCAGCGGCACACCCTATTACATCGAAGCCTCCGTCTGTCTCAAGTATTATCTTCATTCCTTCTCTTACGAAGTCGCTGTCGTCGGCAATAATTACTTTTATCCTGTCCATGTCATTCTCCTTGCATCGGGATAAGCATATTGACAGTGAAGCCGGCAGTCGTCTCAAAGCTCAGGACTCCTCCGGCAGAACGCATCCTCTGTCTCATTCCGGCTATGCCCATTCCGTCCGTTATATTATCACAGCCTATTCCGTCATCGGATATGCTGCACCTCACCATCTTATTCATGGCAATTATCTTGATATTTATGTGCCTGCATCTGGAATATTTCATTGAGTTTGATATGGCCTCATAGGCATTATCCAGTATTATCTCCCACTGCTGATCAGACAGCAGCGACATATCGCCTTCGGTCTTAAGCTCTGCTTCAACGCCCTTGCTGCGGCAGTCCTCACACAGGTCGACGAGCTGAAGCATCGCCAGTCTCTTCTTCTCGGGTCGTTCCTTGCGGAGTATCGCTCTTATCTCATCCATTCCCGTTCTGAGCTGATCGATGACTCCCTGTACCATGCTTTCGGACCGGTCAGGGTCCTTACGCATCAGGAGCTTCACGGCTTCAAGCTGGTAGACGGAACCGTTAATGTTGTGACCGAGCTTGTCGTGAAGCGTCTGCGAGAGAGAGGCTCTCTCTTCAAGGGACCGGTTCTCCGCCATGAGCATGTTCCTCTGGAGCTCGGCTCTGGCTTCATACTCCTTGCGTTCTATGTCTTTCTTAAGTCCCTGCTCCTTGAGGGTATCCTCGAACATCTGCTTTTTGTACGGCTCGATGATAAGATTATTCTGGATATAGAACAGAGCCGTTATGGAGCATATGATTATTCTTGCTGCAGACTCTTCAGTACCCGGGATCAATGCACAAGGTATAAGGATCAGATACCATTTGAGACCGGCTTTGAAGGCGGAGAGCACCTCAAGCACTGTCAGGAACAGGAGCGGGATGAAGCTTTTGCCCCCTATGATCAACAGCGGTACCATGATGACGGCTCCCTCCACGGAAAGAATGACCCCGGTCACTCCCGGGAACGATTCGCGAATCACCATCACGCTCACATAAACAGCGGCAAGCAGGAGTATCAGATACGATACCCCTGCTCCACTTAAGCTTTGTATACAACAGTAGACCATAAAGGTCAGTATCAAAGCTATTCTCGTTACCGGAAAGAATATATTCTTAGCCCTGCTGTTCATGACGCTCCTTTATGAGATTCATGCCTCCTGCTTCCTGAGTCTTATGCCGGCGTTGCCTATGCTTAATATTACCATCAAGTATGCGGCTGTGATACAGATAAGATATACAAATGCCTTGCTGTCCTTGACCAGGATCATCTCAACGCCCTCCATGAACCAGCGCTGGGGCATGACCAGCGAGATTGCCTTGATAAGCTTAGAACTGTCGTCCAGCGGGAAATAGAGGCCTGCAAAAAGTGATGACATGCACCATATAGTGAAGGCAATAAAATTGGATGACATTACCTCTCCGGAGATCATTCCGAGGAACAGACTTGTTATGCTGAATATTATTCCAATCATGAAGACGATCAGGACAAATCCGGGAAGCCCGATCGAAGCGATATCCGGTTTTGTCAATGCAAGTCCGGCAGCCAGGACCGCCGTGATCATCACCGAGACGATGACTGCGCAGACAGCTTTGGAGATGATGTATCTGATGTCTCTGCTGCCGGTGAGGCGGATCCTGGTCAGGACCATATTCTTCTGTTCTTCGATCGCCGTATGGGCGACGAATACTCCGCAGAAGACGAAGCCGAACGTCAGGATGGAGAAAGCATACCCCATCTTCATCTTGGAATTCTCCTGTTCACGGCTCAGTTCACGCTCACCGGAAGCAGCGATCTTGACGGTTTCCTTGCGCGGAAGGCTGTCTCTTACATTGCTGATACTGCTGACGTCGCCGGCAAGCATCATTTCGCCGAGCTCGAGCTTTATGTCGTTCACAAAGAGCTCCGATCTCGAATCGTCGGACAGCACTGCTATCCTGACCGCTTCACCCGTCCTGCCTTCTCTTACCAGCGCATCGAAATCCGGGCTTATGTAGAGAACCGCGCCCATCCTGTCGTTCATCGCATCATATCTGATACGCTCCCCGAGAGATACGTCAGTCATGTCCGGAACCTGTGCCCGGCAGACCGTATACATTCCGTTACCGGCCAGGTCCTGAAGAAGAAGCCCGCTCAATTCACTTCCTGATGCATCATATACTTTCACGGCGAAAGAAGCAGCTCCTCCGTAATATGCGACCTTCTCATCCGCTTCGATCTGAACGATCTCATGTCTCTCCGAGGGAGTGTCGACTATCGAATAGTTCATGTCAACGTTCATGATCAGGATGGATATCGCAGGTGCTATCAGGAGGAAGAACCAGAAGGCCTTATTCCTGAACAGGAGTTTAAATGTTGATCTGATCAATGTTGTCATGCTTTGCCTCTCTTTCGTATTGTGCCTGCCAGCACGGCTGCCGCCGAGCAGATTATTGTCATTGCGGCGGAGATCAGTATGGACTTGCCGGCATAATCCGTCCTGCCCATCGAGGACAGTTCGACAAGCGACCTGTTGCCGTAATATATGGGTGACAGTTTCTTCAGATACTCAGGGTGCCCCGAGAACAGGTAGGTCTCAAATGATCCGCCGACAAAACCGGCAAACCAGACGATACCGAAGGTAAGGACGATCGTCAGAACAATATTGTCGGTGATCGAATAGATCATCAGGCCCATAGCGATCGCTGCCAGTATCATCATCGCAACGATCAGAACGGACAAAGGAATATTGCCCCAGCGGATACCGAACATCATGATGGAGATGACGGCAGCCATTCCGATCCCTGCCGCAACGACTGCAGTTGCCGGAATAAACTTGGACAGGTAGATCTTGAATTCGGAGAGGCCTGCCAGACGGAACTTCTGTATTATCTTAAATTTCTTCTCGTTATTGACTATACCTGCCACGCATACGATCCCGCACCAGAGAAAGTAAACCGTCTCAACGATACCATAGTAATCAGTGGCATTCACAGCCGGCATGTGTTCGGGACGGGTGACTGTAAGAGCGACGTCAGGCACTGCCGAACCATTCCGGTAAGCAAGCATATTTGTCTCGATGTTCTTCTCAAAGGAAGTCATCATGTACTCAAGTATCTTGCCTTCCGTCTCATGTTCAGAGCTCTTTATGATTGAGCAGGAGTCTTCACCAAGCTCAACAAAGCCCGCTATATCGCCATTTCTGATCAGTTCTTCTGCGTCGCCTTCAGCGTATTCAACAAAGCTGACGCCGCTGTCCTCCGCCGCTTTCTTCAGTTCATCAAAGTACGGAGCCATCGGGCTGCCGTCAGATATCCTGTAGCCGGCCTTGAAATCTCCCGCTTCCTCATACGATGCCATCAGCGAGCTGAAGGCCGAGGACAGTACCGCTATCAGAATGATGGGCGTAACCACGAGCAGTATCACGTTTATCGAGCTGCGGCACATCAGTTTTGCATAATTCTTGATAACATAAAAGATCATATCAGATGTCCCTCAGTTTCTTTCCGGTAAGTGTAAGGAATACTTCCTCGAGTGTGATGGAGGATGTGTCATCGACAACAAGCTTCTTCAGTTCTTCGGATGTTCCGGAAGCGATTATCTTGCCGTTATCCATTATCGCGATCCTTGTGCAGATCGCTTCAACTTCCTCCATGTAATGGCTGGTGTATATGACCGTGGTGCCGTTCTTGTTGGACTCCTTGATCTTGTCGAGGATGAAGTTGCGTGACTGGGGATCTATGCCTACAGTTGGCTCATCAAATATCAGGAGGTCCGGGTGATGACCGATCGCACATGCGATGTTGAGACGCCTTTTCATGCCGCCGGAGAACTTACCGGCATACTCGTTCCTCTTCTCAAGAAGTCCCACATAGTCAAGTGATTCATCGATAGCTTTTTTGAGTTCGGCACCCTTGATTCCGTACAGTGATGTGAACAGCTCAACATTCTCCCATGCCTTGAGCTTGTTGTGGATCGCCAGATCCTGGGGGATGAATCCGAGCCTTCTGAGGAGCTCGCGGCTGTTCTTCTTCATGTCCTTGCCAAGAAACTCGACGCTTCCGAGAGTGGGACGGACTATGTTGCAGATCATGTTCATCGTTGTGCTCTTGCCGGCGCCGTTCGGACCCAGCAGGCCGAAGATCTCACCCTTGCGGATCTCGAGATTAAGATTATCAACGACTATCCTGTTGTCGTATTTCTTGGTAAGGTCTTTTGTCCTTAAGATTACTTCCATTACAAAATCTCCTTTGGTTTTCATCTGCCATGATAATACCAACAGGAGATCATGTCTTGTAGTGAGAAAAGGCAGATTGTCTATATGACTTTAGTCACATCATGTGATCTGCGGATGACCACTTCTTGAGGACCTCGTACAGTTCATCATATGAAGAAGCACAGTAATCAATATCATATTTATTCACCGCCGCTTCGATGTCTCCCTGCGGCATGAACCACACGGAGGCAAGTGACGAATTCTGAGCGCCGAGCATATCGGATGTGAGCGAATCGCCGATGACGATGCATGTCTCCTTAGGCTCACCTACCCCTTCCAGCACCATATCAAAAAACTCCGCCGACGGCTTGGCAACGCCCATCCATTCGCTGACATAGACCTTCTCCAGATATTTATCAAGCCCCGTGGATCTGATCCTTCCCTCGGCATTGACCGTCGCACCGTTTGAAATAATATAGCATCTTGCATCTTTGATACCCTCACGCAGCTTTATCATGAACTCGAGTGCACCATCCATCAGTATTCCGTTCCGGGACATTGTGTAAATAAAATCACTGTTGACCTTGAGCGGATCGAGATCCCGGCTGCCGCCTCCGCAGTATTCGAATATGTCCGTGAACCTTCTGATAAACAACTCCTTTCTGGATATAGTCCCCTTCTCTATCTCAAGCCAGAGCCGCTTATTGAGCTCCTTGAAATGAACATAGCAGTCTTCGGTAAACTTAAGACCACACGCAGTGATAACAATCTCCAGCGCCTTGCGCTCAGTCGAGTGGAAATCAAGAAGTGTCTGATCGAGATCAAAGAGAAAATTGTGATGCATAAGGCTCCGTAGCACCTGCTATCTGCGTTGTCTTTTGTTCAATTCGATTATGACAAGTATTATCAGTGTGATGCTGCAGATAACGGCTGTAAAACCCAATATTATCCGGATAACAGGATTCAGCGACGGCATACTGAAAGATACCATGATGGCAAAGAAAGAGATAAATGCAAGAACTTTCATCGGTGCGGTTGTTTCCATTGTTTTATCCTCGATGGTATAGGTTAGTTATATTGTAGCAGAAAGTTGATGTGTTGGGAGAAGGAGTGTTGGGAGAGGATGTGATTAGTACGCAGACTATTTGTGCAGGTAAAATTTTTAGCGGAACATTTACACTGCGTACAGAGAACACATGCCGGACTGCTTGCTGCTGTTACCTCATGCTCACTCACACCTTCCTTCACCGTTTCCGAAGAAAACAGGCATTCCTTCCGAAGAAATTTCGGAAAGATCTCAGATTATTGCGGAATCCGAAGAATTTCAGTTTTCTTCCGAATTTTCTTCGGAAAAATATTAAAATCCTTTGGAAACAGGATTCAGGCGGTCGATCCGGTCAGCCGTCGGCTGACCTGCCAACCTGCCTCAACTGAACGAGTTCCTTACCTGTTCGAGAAATTTTCCCGCTATAGGTGTAAATGTCTGGTACTTATTCCATATCAGATACAGCTTTGTCTCCTGCTTAGGCGAGAGCGGCCTGAACACAAGATCATTCTCTTCTGAACAGTCAATAAGATGTTCAAATGTGAGGAGAATTCCGAGGCCTTCCTTGGCAAACATCGAAGCATTATAGGACAGTCTGAATGACCCCTCAAGATGGAGCTCATGATAATACTCTCCTGCCCATTCGGGAATCTCGATATTCCAGCTCTGTTCCGAGCAGTAGAGCGGCTGACCGATGAGGTCGTTGACCCTGATACTCTTCTTTTTTGCCAGTGGATGGGACCGGAGCATTACAACTCCCCATCTGTCAGAACTCGGGAAAACTGCATATTCATACTTTTCCTTATTCGGAGTCTCACATATCACAGCAAAATCAAGCAGCCCTTTGTCAAGCTTCTCCGTAACCTGTTCAGTATCGCCGCTTGTTATATGGTATGTAAATGAAGGGTAACGGTCCTTGAGCTTCTTTATCTCCCGCGCAAGCAGTCTGATCTGATATGATTCCGCCAGTCCCAGATAGATATCTCCGCCTGTTATGTCGTCGAGGGATACAAACTCCTGCTCGATCTTATCAGCCATTGCGATAAGGTCTTCGGCACGGTCGCGGAGCAGCATGCCTTCATCTGTAAGCTTGATGGAGAAGCTACGTCTTGTAAAGAGCTTCTTGCCGAGTTCCTCTTCAAGAGACTTCAATGCTTTGGACAATGTAGGCTGTGTCACGTGCAGTATCTCTGCCGCATGCGACATATTCTCTTCCCTGGCAACTGCAAGAAAATAGCGCAGATTCTTGATCTCCATAGATACCTCCCCATGATATTCTTATATGGAATATCACGATATTATTTTTATTCATTAGCGCTTGTTTTGTCAATCCAATATACTGAAGTCAGGCAACAAAAAACACCTCTTTGGGAGGAAAAGATATGGAACTGAGAGATATGATCGATGATCTCCCCCTGCTGGGCCTGAGTGCTGATCAGAAGATGACCGCCGCGGAACTTTATGAATCCGGGCAGACCGGAGAACTGATCAGATATCTCAGAAGATTCCGCTGTGGGCTCGTAGAGGATATGCATGAGAGTCAGAGGAAGGTAGACAGGATCGATCAGATGATCAGACGTGCAGAAAAGGAATTGCAGGCATCGGGAGAGTAACGGTATGAAGAGGTCAGGACAATATATTGCTTCTCGCCTGTTCCGCCTGCGGAGCCGCCGGTAAAGAGTCAGATAAATCCGTATCGGTATCTCATCAGGAAACTCAGTTGACGACAGAGGAGATCAGAGAGGAGAGCAGCATGGATAAACAACTGGTAATGAGAATAGATGATACCCCCGTCAATGTAACCTGGGAAGACAATGGTTCAGTCAGGGAACTGGAGGACTTATCCCGGTCCGGACTTACGATATCCATGTCGATGTACGGGGGCTTTGAACAGGTCGGTCACATCGGCAGAAGGATCACCGGTAATGACAGGCAGACAACGACACACCCGGGCGACATCGTTCTGTATTCAGGCGATCAGCTTGTAGTCTTCTACGGAAGCAATTCCTGGGCTTACACAAGACTCGGGAAGATCAACCTGACACAGGAAGAACTGACAAAACTTCTCGGAAACGGCGACGTTACGGTAACACTGAGCATCGAATAGGAGGATACTATGGCTAAGAGAGTTTTAATAATCGAGACAAGTCTGAGAAAAGGCAGCAATTCTGACATGCTGGCAGAACATTTTGCCAGGGGCGCACAAGAAGCAGGAAACAAAGTTGAGATCGTATCACTGAAAGGCAGGAAGATCGCCTTCTGCACCGGGTGTTTCGCCTGTCAGAATGAGGGGCATTGCGTCATCAGGGATGATGCAGATGAGATTACGGAGAAGATGTTCGAATCAGATGTCATTGTCTGGGCAACGCCGATCTACTATTACGAGATGAGCGGCCAGATGAAGACTATGATCGACCGTGCGAATTCACTCTATCCGAGAGACTATAAATTCAGAGATGTATATCTTCTCTCAACTGCCGCAGAGGATGAGGACTATGTGGACAGCAGAGCCGTGGCAGGCGTACAGGGCTGGGTGGACTGCTTTGAGAAAGCGGCATTCAGAGGTAAGGTCTTCGCCGGCGGTGTTAACGAACGCGGTGAGATCAAGGAACACAAGGCGCTGGATGAGGCTTATAAGCTTGGCAAAAATATATAAGGAAGCAAGGTTACATTCGTAAACAGATACGGCATCACGCTGGCGGCTGATATGTATGTGCCGAAAGACGCCGAAGGAAAGCTTCCGGCGATCGCCGTTCACTTGCCGTCCGGAAAACTCGTAAAGAACTTACTCTCCACTTCCGGATAGCCGTACTTCTCCTTCGCATCTGCGAAAGCTTTCATCATAAAGGTCATATTCCGTGCCAGATTCCTCATAGTCTGAAGACCTTCGGCATCCTTCTTCACATCCTCTGCCGAGAATCCGTGCACCTGATTCCAATACGTTGAAGATGCCACAGGCATCCCGCTGATGGTGAAGTATTTATTGAGTACATCAAAGCTGGCTGTATTGCCGCCTCTCCTGCAGCTGACTACTGCGGCTCCGACCTTCATATGTTTGGAGAATGGCGTGCTGTAGAATAATCTGTCCAGAAGTGATATGAGGCTGCCGTTCGGAGACCCGTAATATACAGGGCTTCCGATAACCAGGCCGTCCGCCTCTTCAAACTTCGGTGCGATCTCATTCACGAGATCATCAAAAACGCACCTTCCGGTCTCACTGCATCTGCCGCAGGAGATGCATCCGCGGATATCCTTAGATCCTGCCTGAACTACTTCAGTATCAACTCCTTCTGCTTCAAATACCATGATCATCTCATCAAGCGCAGTTGCTGTGCACCCGTGCTGATGTGCGCTGCCGTTCAACAAAAGAACCTTGCTCATAGACATATCCTCCCAAAAGATCAACGTTACTCTTGAATTATAGCACTTACCGATGAGGATCCCTCTCAACCGGCAAAACCTCCGTCTCGATCCCTGCGGAAGCAAATTCCGCGATGATCATGTCTGCTGATATCTCACCGGCACATGCAAATCTGCATGAAGCTCCTCCCTGTTCCGAGATCATCACGAAATACCGCGTGATCCTGGTGCCGTTAAGTTTGTACTCCCTTGAATACCGGACAGCTTTGGTAACTTTATTCATCTCTCCGACATAACAGAACTTTTGCATGAATATCACATAGTAGCTCTGTCCTATTGCCATAAAGCCTTTGAGCAGATTGTGGTATGTTGCCATCATAAAATCAGTATTCACGTAGAACTCGTCCAGCCCATTCTTCCTGATCTCGAACCTCAGGTGAGTGCTCGAACAGAAGACAAGATCCATCTTGCGCGAGGCAAAAATGCTTATCCCCATAACAAGCGCCGATATCGGGAAAGCAACCCACACCGGAATGTGAAGATTATCATATTCGTTGAACTTCAGTATGAACATAAACGGCAGGATCAGTAACACTATTCCAAGAATGATAAACAGGGTGACAAAATAACTCCTGCGGTAATTATCACAGACCTCGAACATGTCTCTTCCCTTTCTGCGCTTGTGTATCTTCTGTAAATATCTCTCCCGGTCAGTCTGCCCTGTCTTCTCATCAGATCCTGCCGGCTTAATATGGTTCCTGTACGTACGGATCACAAGGAAAAGTCCTCCGGCCCAGAACAGAACGGACAGAACGATCATAGCGGCAAGCTCCATTCCGCTCAGCATTCCCCTGAGGTAAAGGAACGGGATGGAAACTGCATCAAAGATCAGCAATATGATCCAGATTATGCACGCGGTGATCTCTGTCTTCCTTCGCCTGTCATTCGTCATACCGTGCCTCTTTTGCAGTCAGAAGATCAGGCTCGGCGTGACACATGATAAACAACACCCTGACACCGGATCTGCGGGCATCATCAAGTGCTGTCCCGAATTCCTCATGCATCTCCACATTAGGCCTCACTTCACATATTCCGTCCATCTGGATCACAAAAGCAAGTATGGCGTTATACCCTTCCTCCGCCGCTTTGGCGAGTTCTCTCAGATGCTTGACACCGCGTTCTGTCGGCGCATCCGGAAAGTATCCGGTACCGTCAACTTCGAGTGTGCATCCCTTGACTTCCATCAGATACCTGCTGCCGTCACGTTCCATATAGAAATCAATCCTGGAGCTGCCGTATCTGTACTCGGGAACCACCTTCGAATAAACCTGCGAATCAAGCCACTCTGAAGCTACCTTGTTTGGAGCCTGGCTGTCGATGTTGATCAGCAGACCGTTACTCTTGCGGACGGCAACAAGATCGTACTTAGTCCTTCGGCCTTCCGTGCCGGGTGCAGTAAGCCACACTTCACATCCGGGAATGAGGAGCTCCCGGCACCTCCCGGTATTCTTCACGTGGACTGTCTCGGTCTTCCCGCCGGTGTCAACCTCGGCGATGAAGCGGTTAGGTCTTGAGATGAATCTCGCTCTCGTTATGTTACCGTATCTCATGCTCATAATATATCATCATCTGTCCACCCGAAACAATAGCGCCGCCGGTATACATTCGGAATCATTGACTTTCGTTATTGCGCATGATAACGTTAGTGTGAACTAACACAAATTGACGGGATGCTCCCGCCAAGCAGATCTGATGCATAAGAGAAGGTGTAACAATGTTACAAACCGTTATAACAGGGCTTCTTATACCTTTTATCGGCACAACGGCAGGTGCCGCCTGCGTTTTCCTGCTCAAGAACGATCTGAAGCAGAATGTTCAGCGTGCACTGACCGGATTCGCCGCAGGAGTAATGGTCGCCGCCTCGATATGGAGCCTTATCGTACCTGCCATTGAGCAGTCGGAAGGCATGGGAAGAATTGCTTTCGCGCCAGCCTTCATAGGGTTCTGGGCCGGGATCTTGTTCCTTCTCCTCCTTGATCACATCATCCCCCACCTTCATGTGAGGATCAATCAGACGGAAGGCCCCAAAAGCAAATTAACAAGGACTGCCATGCTCGTACTCGCAGTCACCCTTCACAACATTCCGGAAGGAATGGCAGTAGGAGTCGTGTACGCAGGACTTGTAAACGGGTCGGCCAACATCACGTCGGGCGGAGCACTGGCTCTTGCACTCGGTATCGCCATCCAGAACTTTCCGGAAGGCGCGATAGTATCAATGCCTCTGTATTCCGAAGGCAAAAGCAAACCGAGAGCATTCGTACTGGGCGCCATGTCAGGCGCAGTAGAGCCTATTGCCGCAGCACTCACCATATTGTTATCGGCACTGATAGTCCCCGCCATGCCTTACCTGCTGTCATTTGCTGCGGGCGCGATGCTGTACGTAGTCGTGGAGGAATTCATCCCCGAGATGTCACAGGGCAAACACTCGAATGTTGGAGTAATCTCCTTTGCGGCAGGCTTCAGCCTCATGATGGCACTGGATGTCGCACTGGGATGAACCGGTGACCGGATAATTCCATTGGCAATTAATTCTGATTTGAGAGATACTTAATAACAGTTTATGTATGCTGTTACGGAGGTGATACCACATTCAGAAATGATGTGACGCATTATGGATCTTATCACAATAAATGATTTTGACGCTCCTGAGCTGGACCTTTTCGCCAGGGTCACCGAACCGCAGATGCGCGAAAAGGGGATCCTCCTTGCAGAGACTGCAAGCGTGATACTTCGAGCTCTGGAGGCAGGCTACGAACCGCTGTCGATGCTCGTCGAGACGGAGCGTTTCGATGCGGAGGTATCTCTCGTACTTACTGCGGTCGGCAAATACTGCGGCAGTACTGTTCTGGAATCTCTTCCCGTTTACGTGGCTCCTCGTGAAGTCGTGACCAATATCACCGGACACCATCTTGTACGCGGTCTGTGGATGACACTCAGAAGGCAGCCGGAAATGGCGGTTGATGACTTCTTCGCCGGCAAAAAGAGGATCGCCGTACTGACTGATGTGGTAAATCCGGTGAACGTCGGCGCTATATTCAGATCGGCAGCAGCACTCGGGATGGACGGAGTACTGCTCACACACAATTCCGTTGACCCGCTCACAAGGCGCGTTGCCCGCGTAAGTATGGGCACCGTTTTCCAGATTCCCTGGGTTAGAACGACACGCAGCGAATCAGAAGGCACCAACCTGATACGCCTGCTCCATTCCCACGGATACAAGACTGTCGCAATGGCCCTGACAGAAGATTCTGTCAGTATCGATAACGACGGGATCAGATCCAACGAACGCCTGGCCGTCCTGCTCGGAACCGAAGGAACAGGCCTGCCCAAAGACATCATTGCAGCAAGCGATTACCGTGTCATGATCCCCATGCACCACGGTGTCGACTCACTTAATGTCGCTGTCGCAAGCGCAATCAGCTTCTGGGAACTGCTGAAAGAATAAGGAGGAATCCAATGAGGAATCCCATGCGAAATCCCTGGGAGGATATAGATCTGAGCGATTACGAGAACCACATGAGTCTGGACTCCGTCATGCAGCTTCAGGTAATGAACAGCATGATGAAGTCCCAGTTCGATTCATACCCTGCCGGAACTGTAATGATACTCGGCGTTGCCGGCGGTAACGGTCTCGAACACATCTCCTGCGGCCGGTTCTCCGCGGTATACAGTATCGATGTAAACGCTGACTATCTCAAAGAAGTGTCAGTAAGATATCCGCAGCTTGACGGCGTTCTGCAGTGCATTTGTCTTGATCTCACGAGAGACAGCGATAAGCTTCCTCATGCTGATCTGGTTATAGCAAATCTGTTGATCGAATATACCGGATATGACGCATTCCGCGAGACTGTCAGGCACGTTTCCCCCGCATACGTATCATGTGTGATCCAGATGAATACAAACGAATCACAGTGGGTATCGGATTCCCCGTATCTGCATGTGTTCGACGGACTGGATGAGATCCATCATCAGATGGATGCGGATGCTCTTACGGAGTTCATGAGAAGTATCGGATATTCGTTGGTGTTACAGTCATCCGAAGACCTTCCGAACGGGAAAGCACTGGTGAGGGTGGATTATGAAGCTCAATGCCTTGTCCCGGAACTCAGTCGCACTTCGCGGGATTGAGCGTGAGCATAACCTCTTGCATGCATACCCGCTCGTGCTCAAAGTAGTTCCGGGACAGGGCATTGAGCGATCACGAAGTGTAGCCGGGGTGCCTGCGGAAGTCCGCTCGCAAGCAGTCGAGGGCTTCGCAGAGTGACGTGAGTAACTTGATCATTATTAGTCAACCGGAACTGCCATCAACCGGTCAGTTATATACTTCCCCATAAAATCAAAATTCCTGCCTGATTTTTCAGAGAAATGGGGAAATATAGCTATTATTCCCCATTTTCTATAAAAACAAACACTTTTGTTAAGCAGAATGGGGAAGTTTCCGGAACCACGCCGGCTGGGTAAAAAACAGGATTCATGTTAGCCATAGATAACCGATACTGACCGAAGACACATCAGTCTAACCGCAACGGCGAGATCAGCGTTTCCGCAGAAAAACGGCAATCCTTCAATTCCTGTTTCCGCAATATCCAGTATTTTTCGGAAAAATCATTAAATCCTTCGGAAACAGGTTTCTCATATCTGATCGACCCTGTCACCCAAGCCACCACCTGCGAAGCCCGCGGCTGTTTGCGAGCGGACTTCCGCAGGTTTTGGCGCCGGGACGATCACCTGAAGGATTAACTCAACAACACGCGAGCGCCAAAACTGAGGACTATAGCGAGCAAGTCAGCTGCGGGCGTTGACTTGCATTCCTGAACATTGTTCAGTATAATCAACTGAACACCGTTCAAAGGAGACCCGAACTCATGAATACCAACGACGCTGCAGCGGAATCGATAATCAACGCCACCATCAAACTGATAGAGGATGCCGGCGGAGACATCAGGAACATAACGGCACGGGCGATATCTGCCGGGAGCGGGGTATCACTGGGACTTATAAACTATCATTTCGGGAGCAAGGATAATCTCATAACAATTTGCTGCAACAGGATGATAAGCATGACGCTGGCAGGTCTGGCGCCGGGCAAGACGAATTATGCGGCGCCTGACGGGCTGACGGATAAGGAGAGACTGATATCGTTTGCGAAGCAGACTTTCGAGTTTGTGTACAAGAATTATTCGATGGTGAAGATATCGGTTTTGTCGGACTTCAAGGATTATTCGCCTGAGAGCAATTCGGCTATGACGCAGAAGGGATTCATGCTGGCGCTGCGGGGGGATATGCCGGAACAGAAGAAGAGACATATTGCTTTCGCGCTGGCATCCGTGATGCAGACTGCTCTGCTGGCAGGAGAAAATGCGAAGGAGATCACGGGATATAGCCTTAAGACAAAGAAGCAACGCGGACGTTTTATTGAAGACACTGTGACTATGCTGATGGAGGGTATAAATGAATAAGAAACTTGCATATCTGCTGCCGGTAAGGTGTGTCGTTTTTGCAGCTGTTTTTATCATAGCATCTGCCGTCACCGGCAAGACTTTGGAGGACATCAGCAGCATTTGGTCAGTCGTGGCCAGTCTGACGAATATAGTTCTGATCCTGGCGCTATTGATACTTACGAAGAAGGACGGAGGATTCCTCAAGCTCATCAACTACGAGAAGGGTAAGACAAGACCGGGACAGGTGGCCGGTATGATCATGATCATACTGCTCGCCGGCATGGGCTTAATGTATACCGCGGGATTCCTGTGCTACGGTAAGTTCATGTATACCCCTCCTGCCATAATCGCGCCGATCCATCCGGTGCTCGCCGTGATAAATCTCATCGTCCTGCCGGTGACGACAGCGCTTGCCGAAGACGCACTGTATCTTGGGTGCGGAGTCGGTCTGATCAGGAACAAGTATGCGGCAATTATTGCACCGGCATTCTTTTTTGCACTGCAGCACTGCTTCATTCCGACGCTGCTTGATGCGAGGTATATCATCTACAGATTTTTGTCGTTCCTCCCGCTTACGGTGTTCCTGTGCATCCACTACCGCAGGAACAGAAATCCGCTGCCGATCATGGTCGGACATGCGGTGATAGATGTGGCGACTTCAGGCATCATCTTCGCGACGTCGGTCATTCCGGGTTTCTACGATATGATGTGTTCAATGTGACGGTTATTTAGAGAAAATTAACCCTGAGTTAACACCGGCGATATACTGCAGAAACTTGAAGAAGCAAAAAAACGTCAGGACGCTATCGTCAAAATGTTTGAGGAACTCGGCTTCGAGAAGAGTCATCAGCCTGAAGGGACTGCTGCATCAGGATTCGATTTCACAGTTGTACGAATGAAAGATGCCAACGGCTTCCATGTGGACGTTGCCCTTTCCGCCGGTCCCATTCCTCAGGACATAACCGCTATCCGCATTAACGTTGACGACTTCTCCGAAGTATATGATTATCTGACGGAACGGGGATTCAAGACAAGGATGCCGGCGCAGACACGGAATTAGCATATTGAATAAAGCGGGGTTGTCTCAAAGGTGATCAGTTCACTGAGAGGCAACCCCTTATGCTATACTGTATGCGGTATCATTTGATGCCGGAAAGGTCGATGAGCACATGTTTCTTCAACTTCCTGACTACAAAAACTGCATTGCAAACATCCCGAATTCCATTCTGAAGTATTTCGGGGCGGAGACTGCCGGTGACACGCTGCCTGCACTGGATGAGCATCTTGACCGCGGGTACAAAAATGTTGTTTTGTTTGTGGCGGACGGCATGGGAAGTTCGATAATCAGAGACAGCCTGGAAAGCGGCAGCACGTTCAGAAGTCATGTCGTCAAGACGATCGATTCGGTATTCCTGTCCTCGACGGTGCCGGCAACGACTTCTCTTCTCACGGGACTTCAGCCGTGTGAGCATGCCTGGCTCGGATGGGACAATTACTATAAGGATGTTGACAAAAACGTTACTGTCTTCGGGAACGTGATTCAGAACACAACGGAACCGGCGGCTGTATATAACATTCCATGGAAATATACGCCGTACAGGAGTGTGATCGACAGACTTAAGGATGCCGGTGTTAAGGCATATGCCGCCTCCCCTTTCGCCGAGCCGAATCCTGACACACTCGATAAGGTATTGGACAGGGTGAGAAGTCTTTGCAGTGAACCGGGACACAAATACATATATGCCTACTGGCCGTCACCGGATGACGTTCTTCACAAATACGGATGCGGTTCTGATGAGGTCTGCAAGTGTGTGAGAGATATCGAGAGGAAGGTCACGGAGTTCGCGGAGGAGATGGAGGACACCCTGCTGATCGTAACTGCCGACCACGGCCATATCAACACGCGGATCTCGCCGCTGGAAGATCACCCCGCGATAACTGACTGTCTTGAGAGACTTCCTTCCCTGGAGCCGAGGGTAATGAGCTTCCATGTGAAGAAAGGGCGCAAAAGAGATTTCGTAAGGGAGTTCAATAAAGCTTACGGTGATGATTTTAAGCTTCTCACAAAGAAAGAAGTTCTTGAACGCAGGCTGTTTGGCACAGGTCAGGAACATCCGGAGTTCCGTGATATGCTCGGTGACTATCTGGCAATCGCCACGGGTGATCTGTCGATAAAATATACAGATGAGGAGCCGTGGAGATCAATGCACGGCGGGATCAGCTATGAAGAGGTGAAGGTTCCGCTCATTATCTGCAAGGACCGTTTCTTCCTGGGCACGGATGCGGACAAGTATGTGGATGAAGCCGTAAGGAGACTTCAGAAGACATATCCCTGGGCATGCAGGGACATGCTCAATAAGCACTACAGCTATGCCATAGAGGATGTTAATGGCAGAAAGGAATTCGTCAAGTATTACACCTGGGATAACAGTGAGACTAAGCGTTATTCCGGGGGATGGGACGGGGAGCTTTTTGTCGAACAGATAGTCGATGATCACAGGACGCACATCGAGTGGGCGAATGATGTTAAGGAGGTCTTCGACGTCCGTCCCGATTACGGTGTCGACTGCCACGGCTGGCATCTGGAGAGATTCGAATTCAGATCGCATGTGCTCGGCGGTTACTCTGCCTTTGTACAGGCCGGCGACAGGTCTGCCGGCGGGTCGAGGACGTTCTTCTTCTCCCCTGACATGATGAGCGGAACATTCGAGGAATTCCTGCAGAAGAACGGCGAGCTGCTGTCCGGCGCTTTCGGGCTGGACAGGGATTACATGAGGAACTTTGCAGGACTGAAGGAGTTCCTGGGATTCAAGGAGTAACCGTTATCAGGCATCAATCCTCATCAGGCTGCTGGCCGTCATGTGCTTTCCACGCGCACTCAGTCAGTTCCATATCCGTAAACACCGCATCGAAAGAAGAATCCTCGGGGCTGCACGCATATATCCCGAACCTTATCCGTCCTGCACCTTCCCACATGTGACATACACGCATCTGCTCATAGACAACACCATCTCTTGAACACTCGATGCAGTAATCATCTTCCCTGCGGCTCAGCCTGTACCACATCGTCTTGACATCAGCATGGATCACTGTCGTTGCCCAGTCGGAATACCCGTGGTTGGTCACGACGGAGCCGAGATGCTGAAATGATCCATTCTCGTATTCCACAGAAGCCTTGAGCCAGTTATCGGAATCAAGATACATGACGATCCCGCACTGATCGAATCTGTGATGGCTTCCGGTAAAATCGGTCTTAACGCTGAAAGAGAAGAATCTGTCCTCTGTCTCCATCTGAAGAACGGGAGCATTGTCATTGCGGAAATGATAATA
>DFIB01000228.1 GCA_002371375.1 Mageeibacillus sp. UBA3708
ACTGCGCACGCAGACTAAATGTTCCACTAAATTGATTCAGATTCACAAGTTTACTGCGTACGCAGCCAATTAAATCAACTTTTCCTTAACTTAACGACATCGTGCTGTTCCTTTGGGAACAATCCCACGGATTCCGTGAAGAACCAATTTCTTCGGAAGAAAAGCCGTTTTCCCTCGGAAAGCAGGTCAGTTCATAACACGGAACATCACTGCCAGATGACCCTGTTCCTGCCCGTCTCCTTGGCGGTGTAGAGGTGACCGTCGGCAACGCTGACATTCTCTTCGATGGTCTTATTTTTATCAAAAGTCGTGCATCCGAAGCTCAGGGTGCAGTGTATCTTCCTTCCGTCAGCCGGGAATTCCGAAGACTCGACAGTCTTGCGGAGAGCTTCAGCCTTTGCGGCCGCTTCCTCGAGCGTCGTGTCAGCCATGATCATGATGAATTCCTCACCGCCCCAGCGGTATGCGGTATCCTTGTCCGTACATGCCTGCCTGATGAGATCTGCCGTAAATGCAAGCACTTCATCGCCTGCGTTGTGACCGTATGTGTCATTGACGCTCTTGAACTTATCGATATCGCAGATGAACATTGACAACGGACCTTCAGCCTCGGCTGTCAGATATTTGTTGAATCTCCTTGCAAAATCACTGTAGAATCCCATTCTGTTCTTGAGCTTTGTAAGCTTGTCATGGTGTGAGTCTTCGAGGAATGTCTCGGACTCGAGCGCGATGCCGCAGATGAGCGCGGGAAGTGACAGCTTGCGCGGGTCTGACACAGGATCGAACCTGCCTCCGTTGCCAAGCTTGTTGATGAGCTGGAATGCTCCTATGAACTTGCCGTAGATATCCGCAACGGGGAGCACGAGGATGGACTTCGTGACATATCCCGTCTTCTTATCAACAGCCGAGTTGAAGTCAGGATCGTTATAGGGATCGTTGGTAACCACAACCTGACCGAGCTTGAGTGCCTTGCCAACAAGGCCGGTATTGTCGGGGATAACTATCTTATCGACACCTGTCGCGGAAGTCGTCCACAGTTCCTTGCGGTTCTTGTCCCACTTCCAGAAGCTGGCGCGGTCAGAGCCGACGATAGTCTTGCCGAGCTCTGTCAGATATCTGAACAATGTGGCGTGATCGTTCTCCTTATTGGAGCACATCTCCTTGTAGAGCTTGTCACTTATGTCGAAAATCTCTCCCAATACCTGTTCTGAGCCGCTGTTGAGGGGAGCAAACTCCGCGTCCGTGTCCTTTGTCATCTCGTGGATCCTCTCTTCGTCGTCTATATGCATAAGAAATACCCTGACCCCTTTCGCCGTGGTTTTGTTAATGTAGTCTATCATATCGGGAGCATAGAGATGCACCTTGCTCCTGTGTGCGGAGATCTCCATGTAAAGGTATGATCCCCCGGTTATGTACTGCTCATAAGGTTCCATGGCCCTTGTATCGCCGGTATATACGACTCTCCTGCCGTCGACCTTCAGCACATATCCGAAGCACTTACCGTCCAGCTCGTCCGTATGCTGTGTCGGAACGGCACATTCGAACCATTCCGCTTTGATCCGGTCAGCAGTTATGACCGCATACCACGAATCACCGCATCCCTCGATATTGTGAAGATAATATCTGAGATCCTCCGCGACCCTGTCACTGGGCGCGATCACGGTAACCGGGATCTGCTTGATGAAGTATTCGTAATCAATCAGCATGGCGATCCCGCTGATGTGATCCCCGTGCGTGTGCGTTACCAGGATGTAGATGTTGTGTATGCCGGACAGATCCATCTTCTTGATCTTGTGGAAAGCATCCATCGAACAGTCGATGAGTATGAGGTCCTGTCCGGATATAAAAAATGCGCTGTTATGTTCATCCGCGAAAGCGGATCCTCTTCCAAAAAACTTAAGCATTTGCACCTCCGCCTTCTCCAGATGGCTTAATTTTATAAAAACGGGTGTTACACTTCAATGTTTTTTGCTCAAACACTTAGAAAAAGAGTATAATCTCCTAGATAATCATTTGCGGAGGATATTATGGGTATTTACGAAGAACTCCAGGAAAGAGGTCTTATAGCACAGGTAACTGATGAGAAGGAAATCAGGGACCTTATAAATAACGGCGGCGCAAAGTTCTACATCGGCTTTGATCCTACGGCCGATTCACTTCATGTAGGTCACTTCATGGCTCTCTGTCTCATGAAGAGGCTTCAGATGGCAGGCAACCGTCCGGTCGTTCTGATCGGCGGCGGCACGGGATACATAGGAGATCCGTCAGGAAGGACAGACATGAGGTCGATGCTGACGCCCGAGATGATACAGCACAACTGCGACTGTTTCAGGAAACAGATGGAGAGATTCATCGAATTCGGTGAAGATAAGGCGATCATGGTCAACAACGCCGACTGGCTCCTCAATCTCAACTACATCGATCTTCTCCGTGAAGTAGGTGCTCATTTCTCTGTAAACAACATGCTCAGGGCAGAGTGCTACAAACAGAGAATGGCAAAAGGATTAAGCTTCCTGGAATTCAACTACATGATCATGCAG
>DFIB01000229.1 GCA_002371375.1 Mageeibacillus sp. UBA3708
GGTTCGAGTCCTACTTGAGGAGCCAAAAGCGTGATCTGTTGTTATAACAGGTCACGTTTTTTTATTGGTTATTTGGTTTTTGCAAAATGTAGATACATTGAAGTCGTAAGTTGATTATTCGACAGGTGGCCTGATCGACCCTCAAACATGAGAACGGATGTATCTATATTCCTGTACTGTAATGTTCGTTTTTCAGCAAACATGTTCCGGTAAAGCAGGATTCATTCACATAGTTACTGCGCACGCAGACTAAATGTTCCACTAAATTGATTCAGATTCACAAGTTTACTGCGTACGCAGCCAATTAAAAGAAAAGATAATCTTTACAAAACAGGTAAAAATCTTTACGTGGCATTCGCACTTTCATTTTAACCAGCCTATTAAACAGCCCCCGAAGTTTTCGCTCCGGGGGCTGAATCAATAATCCTTTAAATACTTATCAAGTATTACTTGACTTATAAGCCTCAGCAGCCTCATAGTATCTGTACAATGCTGTTACTATCGGCTCCAGTTCCGGATGAGCTCCATCCAGCGCGTTCTTGCAATAGTTAAGAACACTGTATTCAATATCGAATGAGGCGCCTTCGCAAGTCACAGTCAGTTTGATCGTTTTATCCAGATCCTCAGCTCTGATGCCTCTGATCCTTGCGATCTGATATTTTCCGCTTTCGACAGGATCAACAGTATAACCGCCGTCACAACTGAATGTAAGATCCTTATCGCTCGTAAAGTAAAGTGACAATGTTGTCTCGGACTTCAGAGAAACTGATGCTCCGTCAAAGGAGACACCTTCCGGCAGAGCCGGAATGACAGATGCCGGTGCATTGATATCTGAAGATTTTATTGATTTAACAACTTTTTCTATGGCAGTCATATATTCTGTTTCATTTGCGGGATCATCCGTATTAACACCGAAATAATCCTGTGCCGCGGTACCGTAGTTCAGCATCGCCTTAACAAGAGGGGCGGCCTTGCCGTACTCAGCACTCTGATCAGCATGAGCAAGAATATATTCCGCATAATCCTTAACCGAATATGTGTATACAGCGCTTGCAGTATTCTCTCCGTTGTAGAGCTGAGCTGTAATTGCTGCAGTCATCTCTTTGGCTGCAACGCGGCACTTGAAAACGTAGTAGGTAACACCGCCGATCGTTTTTGTTGAATCATCAGTAAGGTATACCTTCTGTGTCTGATATTCTGCACCTGCACCGGATACATTGAATAACATATACGTGTTATCATCGATCAGATCACCGGCAATCTCCATATAGAAATTGACACCGATATCTCCGTCAAGGCTGAGCTTATATCCTTTAAGCGCCGCAGAATAATCGTAGTGAGCAGTGAGAGTGATATTATCCTTGATAGTGACCGTATCACCTGCAGACTTGATCTCAGTTCCGTCGTCTACCGTCCATCCTGAGAATACTTTTCCATCAGGAGCGGTAAATCCGCAGTCAGGCAATACATAATCGGTGTCATAAGGAACTGAGACATATTCCATGTCTCCTGCGGCGCTGTCATCGCCTTTAGCAAATGTAACCATGTATTCAAAAGGCTCAAATTCTGCCGAGACATTCACGCTCATATCCGGCATGACAAAAGTGAAATGATTATCGTCAACCATAGTAAGGTCGATCCTCGTTCCGTCCGTCGCCTTGCAGTGGAGCTGATCAAGATAGTATCCGTGATCCTGCACCGCAGTGATCGTGACGGTCTCTCCGGCTTCTGCTTCTGCCTTATCCGAGGTAACGGTTCCGTTCTCAACTTCTCCAATTGTTATATAATTAGGAGCTTTTGTGAATTCCGCAGATACGTTCATCTTGCCGGCGGGCATCCGGAAGGAATACCTTCCATCTTCACCGGGTGATAATTTCTCATAGTAGTTGTCGTAGCCGTCAGTGGTATATACGTCTCCTGATATAGTGACTGAATCGACCTGATAGCCATCATCGGGCTGCGGAGAAACAACTACCCACTCACCCTCTGTTGCCATATTCTTATCGGCCGTGACAGTGCCATTTGTCATGCCAATGCTTTTGATCGTTACGTAATATGCTTTATCGTACATCGCACCGATCGTTATGTCACTGTTAACAGTAACAGCGTCACCGGGAGCATAGGACTGACCGTTGTACCGCCATTCGGAGAACCTGTTGGTAAAATTGAAGTAATCGTAATCATTTCCTTCGGGGAGAACGAAATCAGAACCTGCCGCAACGGTGTAAGTACTTTCAAAAGCGGTATTGTCTTCACTCAAAGTTACGGTGCATGACGGCCTTTTCCAACCGCAGATGCAGTCGTTCCCCGAATGACTCTCTGTAGCTTCGTAGCCGCAGTATTTGCATTTATATTTGTGCATATCTCCGACGATTGTATAAGACAGACCGCTGTTGCCGTTATGGTCTTTGTGGTCGCATTTGGTGATATGAAGAACTGACTTGGTGTGGCACTTTTTGGAGCGGTCTGATGCGCTTGCCGTTTTGGTCTCTTTGGGGTCATCATTCATATACTTGTCGAACTCGGTATAGACGACGCGCATATATTTACCCGTTGTATTATTGTTCGGGTGGATATATACCGAGCCATCCTTACTGTCACAATGGCCGCGGCCGATCGCGTGATTAGAGGTGCTCTCATTATCGCCATTATCATTATAGCAAACCGCAGTTATGGTGATGTCTCCGCCGCCGATATAAACGTCATTCCCCTCGCCGCCGGCCTTGGAATTCTCAAAACCGCCGCCTATACCTGCTCCGCCGACGCCGCTGTAAACATTCAAATTGCCGCCTGTGATATAGACTTTGCCTGTCATATTGCCGCCCCAGCCGGCTCCTATTCCCGCACCTTTGTAGCCACGGTATTCTTTAACATATGTATATTGAATATAATCGTGTTCACGTACCAGCTCCGAAGGGAGGGCGTAAACAAAGATCACACTTTGAGCGGTGCAGTCGATACGGATAGTTCCTTTCATATCGCTTTTATGAGTAAACCAGCTTCCGTCCATGGAACCCGCACCGATACCTGCGGCGCCCTCACCTGCCTCTGCTGTCAGCGTTACGGTACCGCTGATACTGATATCTCCGCTCATGTGCTCGTTAAAGCCGCCGCCGATGCCTGCAGCGCCGCTGCCGGCTGTTGCAGTGATTTTGCCGCCCATGATATTGATACCGCCGCCGTCTTCTGCCTTGCGCAGGTTGCCGCCGCCTTCTCCTGCGCCGATACCGGCACCGTGATTGCCGCCTGTTGCAGTGATCTCTCCGCCGTAGATGAAGATACCGAGCGTTCCTTCCTCATCACCGCCGCCGATGCCTGCACCGAGCTTTTTGCTCTTGGCGGTGATATTTCCACTGTAGATGTATGTGTGCGCGCCCGGCTGCTCGTTGCCGCCGCCGATGCCAGCACCTTCATTGCCTCCAGTGGCGTTGACGGTGCCGTCGTAGATCCTGATAGATGTTGTGCCGTCGGGATCCTTGCCCTCATCTCCGCCGCCGATGCCTGCAGCGTAAGTGCCTCCCGTGGCTGTGACGTTCGTGCCATGGATGGTGATATTGCCGTTGGTCTCGTTCCTGTCTCCGCCGATGCCTGCTGCGTACTTCTTGCCGTTGGCGACGATCTTGCCGCTGCCGAAAATGTTCAGCGAAGCATACTGATTATTCTTGTTATAACCGCAGCCGAGGCCCTGACTGCAGGTGAGGGTCACTCCTTTATCTACGATGAGGTTGACGGTCGCGCCTTTGGCGACATACACATAATCGCTTATTGCCGTGTCTGACGTTACGACATAATCACCGCTTGTCAGACCATCCGGATAGCTGTTCATAATATCGGATGTTACGACCGTATAATCGTATGTTGACTTCAGGGTTTGTGTGTGAGTTTTGGTATTCTCATTCCATCCGTATTCTGTATAGCTGACAGAAGCAGGAGCATTCATGGTATCAGCTTCCATGACTTGTGATTGCTCCTCTTCATCTTCCGGCTGCTGCGTATCCTGAGGAGGTTCCTGAATATCCTCAGAAGTGTCGTCAGGAGCATTTGTATCGTCTGCTTCCGGAAGTGTGCTTTGTTCATCTTCCTGAGATTCGGCAATAACCTGCTCAGGATCTGACGGTCCTTCAGTCTCATTTGCAAGGACTGTAACCGGCAGACTTCCGATGATCATCGTAAATGACAGTATCAGTGCAAGGATCTTTTTGTTCTTCATACGGCAAAACCTCCATCAAAAGAGCTCCCAATACATGAGGGCGGTCGTAAGATTATTATAACACACGTATATAATAAAATTTATTTCTTAACGGAAGACTTCTTCCTATATATCAACACAACGGCAACTATCGCTATAACAGTTACTGCAGTAACTGCCAGCCCGCCCTCGGGACCGAATGTGCCGCCGGTGATAAGGTCAGATGCATTTTCGCCGAGAGAGGTGTGGATTACGGATACATTTCCTGTATTGCCGGACACCTCGAGCCCGAAGATATTGCCCTGCGTGAAGTTCCAAAATGTGTGCGCAGCGCACACAATCCAGATGTTGCCCCCATAGTAGGCGATAAGAGCATAGAGCACTGATATCAGGATAAGATTGATAAATGCTATCACGCCAAATCCCGGGTTCATTCCGTGGAATAAGCAGAACAGCAGGGAAGATACTGCAACTGCGGGGACAAAGCCGTATCTGGCGGCAAGGCGCGGTATCATGTAACCGCGGAACATTATCTCTTCGCATGCGCCCTGGAAGAGCCACATGAAGATATAAGAGAAGAACAACGGAAGTGAAGATGTATTAATTCCGAACCCTGTGACCATGATCTGCCCTGTCGCCAGGAGGATAGCGAACACAGATGCGATCATGGCAGTGCCAGTGATGATACCTGTGATATATCTCCTTATGATGTGTTCTTTGGCAAAGCCCAATCCCGATTTCAGACTTGTGCGCTCAAACAGGCGCACTCTGAGACAGTAATATATGTCGATCAACACGTAGCCCATTCCCATGGATATGAGAAATGCAGGTGTACTCATCAGCACGCCTATGATCTTTGCGCCTGATGACAGAACATCGGATACGTTTTTGACTGATTTGAGGCTGTACATTACCTGCGTGAGGTATTCACCGTCTGTCATGAGAAGAGGAGGGATAAGAGCAATAAGCTGGAAGAGTGACAGGAGCATCAGAGGCCTTAATACCTGGCTGATGCTGAAGCTGACATGGTTCATACGGCTGCGCGGTTTATATCCGTATACAGATATGCGGGTCTTGAGCCTTAACTCCCTGCCTGAGGCACGCTTTGCATCCTTACGGGCCTTGATAAGCTCTCTGTCGCTTACAGACATGACTGATACGGTGAAGCGTTCACTGCCCAGAAGCCTTACCGAGACATAGACCGCCAGTAACGCCAGAAGGAGCGTAAGTACTGAACTGACCAGCGCGGGCAGGAATGATACGCCTTCAGTCAGAGCCAGGGCGATGCCGAGATATTGACCGTAGAGAGGCATGTATTCGTAGATGCCGAAGTATTCCTCCGGATTCTGCATGCATGTGATACACAGGACAATGAATATCAGAAATACGGGAAGGAAAGCCGTCTGGGCTGATATGACATTGCTGCTCATGACTGAGATGAGGATAACGACGGACGCCACGAAGAAGGCAAGAACCGTCATCATGAGGACTGACGGGAGAGCTCCCGCACGGTACGGAGATATAAACAGGAGAGGAACAGACACGATAAGTACAGGTATCATAGATGATATCCAGACGCCGGTGACGTTGCCGAGGATAATTGAAGTCCTTGATACCGGCGTCATAAGGATCGCAGCGAATGTGTTCTGCTCTTTGGCACCTGCGACTATGTTGGTTCCCTTGCTCATTGAGGTGTAAAGCACGATGATAAAGAAGACGAGTGGTATCAGCATGAACGCGAGGACTTTGATCACGGGATCGGTCTCATCGCTGTCGGGAGGCATAACGGCATCCTCTTCAATGACAATGGCATCGGAAGACTCGTCGACTCCGGTGTTCTGCGTAATGTAATCCGAATAACCGTTCAGGATATATGACCTGACATTCTCTTTCCAGGCGTAGTTGCCAAGGTCCTTGGCAGGGTAGAAGGTAAGAACGTCCCTGTCTTTGTCGAAGACGATCGTAAGTTTGGAATTGTATTCATCCATGACTGAGGCAAAATGAGCGACATCGAAGACGTATTCATGCTCTGTCCAGACGAACTGCGCAAACTCTTCCTGTTGTTTTGCCTTGTCACGTGCATTAATATCATCTATGTATTCCTTGAACTTCTGAGGCGCGTTGACACATATGACAGTAGGAACAGGGTCAAATCTGTGCCACCACCATGAGAATGAGCTGAACCATGCCCCCAGTATGAGGCTGAAGACAATAACTCCGGACAGGAGAAGTGCCACTCCCACCGGAAGTGATGCCGTTGCCCCGCCTGACCCGTTCTTGCGGAAAGCGTTGCGTACCAGTGCTTTGAACGCCTTACCTCGCATTTGCCGCCCCTTCCTTGTGATTTGCTTCATAAAGCGCAAAGAAAGCCTCTTCGAATGTATCTTTGCCTGTCAGTCTGCAGAGTTCTTCAGCAGATCCCGATGCCACGATCGCCCCGTCAACCAGAACGCCGATCTCGTCACAGAGACTCTCCGCAAGCGAGAAAATATGAGTGGACATTATTATGGTCCTGCCTTCTTTGGCAAGCTCCCTAAGATAATCCGTAACCTGCTTCGATGTCAGGATGTCAAGGCCGTTCGTCGGCTCGTCGAAAATGATGACGGGCGGCTCGTGTATAAGCGATATGCAGATCGATATCTTCTGCTTCATTCCCGTTGACAGCTCAACGATCCTCTTATCCGCGAAAGGCGTGATCCCGAACCTGTCAAAATCCCTGGCCTTGCGCTCGCAGATTCCTTCCTCCGGGAGATCATAAAGCGCCGCAAAGAAATCATAAAGTTTATTCGGCGTTGATAGCGGATCGAGCTTGACCTCGGTCGTAAGGAATCCGATCTGACGGTGTATTCCGATGGGATCTTCAGATACATCCTTCCCGCATATCCTGATGCTGCCTTCCGTAGGTTTAAGAAGGGTGGCCATCATCTGCATGAGCGTTGTCTTGCCGGCGCCGTTGGGCCCCAGAAGACCGTAGATGATGCCCGGCTTGACCGTAAATGATACGCCCTTGACGATCATAGTCTCAGTTGAATATCTTTTTTTGACGTTTATTACTTCGATCATTTGGACCTCCGCTGATTCTCTTTGCACATTTACTCATAACGATAAGACCGATTACCGTATTCTCGATGATGACAAAGATCACACCGAACAGCGATACTTCGGACATTAATATATCTCTGATAAGAACAATGGTGTTGTGAACGGGTATCGCGTACTCGAGCCCGATCGGTGCCCAGTACACGAACATCCTGATAAAAAAGCCTATTACGAGCAGCAGCAATACCATCTGGAGATTAGCCGTCGTATCCTCGAACTTATCCAGGGTAAGAGCTACTATAAAGCAGAAAGCTGTCAGCACAAAAACACATGCAGGTATTGATACTATCAGATACAGAAGCTGATCAGGCATCAGCAGCAGCCCGAAAGGGAGGAGCGACCCCACGTCATTGCTCCTGTTGAGCCACGATGACAAAAACAGAAAGAAGAACGTCACAAGAGATGAGCCCGTTACCAGTATGTTGACTGCAAGAGCCTTGCCGGCAAGCAGTTTGCTGGGATGCACCGGAGTCATTATCAGCTTGTTCAGGAATCCTCTGTTCTTCTCCATCGCGATCATGTCAAGTGTCAGCGAATAGACACAATAGTACATCAGGACCATCATTATCCCGGGGATGACCCGCGAAGCCTGCGTATTTGCCTGCGATCTGTGATCGAGTATCTTTGTGATGGGATTGAAATCATCCACCGTGAAAGATCCCTCGCTGTACGACTCATATCCGGAGCAGTATTTGTCCTTCAAGTAGGACAGATAAGAGTTCCCGACATCATTAAGCAGCTGCGTTGCCTTGGAAACTGACGTGATCTTCGCTGAATCATACGATACGGTCATGAATGCATCCGGCTCGGAATTGACGCCGTTCTCATAAAGGTCAACGTATTTCCTCTTCACGGCCTCATCGAAAGGCACGCCTGATCCGGTGGTGAATTCAAGGATGAGATCCCCGTTCTTGACAGCATCGTATTCATTCCCCGGTATTCCGTCGCGGTATTGATAGGAGAAAAGATCATCCATCTTGCCGTCAAACTCCCTGAAACTGTCAGGTGCATTAAGGACGATCACTCTCGCCGAACCGAAAGACCCGGTCGTCAGATAATTGAGGAGCTTGGGGAACAGGCTGATCGCTCCTACCATGACGGCGGCAGGAATGAGAAAGATGGCAAGAGTCTTCTGCCAGCTCGACAATATCTTACTTATCTCCCACTTAAGAATGGTGATTACATGACGCACGAACCACGGGTTCCTCTCTAAAATACTATATTAACTATTATACTAGATAGAGAGTCCCAATATAATCTCCAATCCGAAATATTACAATTTGCAAATAAGGGGATTAATACTAAACAAATGTTCAAATCCATGCTATAATCACAACGTAAGTTTAATTTGGATGCTGACAATAACGTAACTTGAATTGAGATGATATCTGTGTTATCCTTTATTGCACTGCGTCTGCGCAGTGTTCCTTGCTCGTCACACCGATGGCGGGCCGATAAGTCCGGAAGGAGGTAAAGTAACATGGCTAACAATTATCGTGCTGTAGTAGTCCTCAACCCCTCATTGGGAGATGAAGGGATTGCTGCTCTGACAGATTCCATCAAGGCCAAGGTTGAATCATCCGCTACGATCGATGCTTTCGATACGATCGGTATGAAGGAACTGGCTTATGAGATCAACGATCAGAGAAGCGGATACTACGTTCAGATCAATTTCACAGCCGAAGGTGATTTCCCGAGCGAGTTCGAGCGTGTACTCAATATCACTGACGGCGTTCTTCGTTACCTTGTTGTCCGCATTGGTGAGTAATTCACAGTAAGACAAGGAAGGTACAAGATGAACAAAGTATTACTCGTAGGAAGATTAACAAAAGACCCTGAATCGAAGATGACCACAAGTCAGGTGAACTTCGTGAACTTCACGATCGCTGTCGACCGCAGGTTCAAGGATTCCAACGGACAGAGACAGGCTGATTTCATCAATTGTGTGGCATGGCGCCAGACAGCATCATTCATCAGCCAGTATTTCCACAAGGGATCCAGGATCGGGATCGTCGGAAGCCTTCAGACAAGAAGCTACGACGGCAACGACGGTCAGAAGAGATTTGTGACCGAAGTTCTGGTGGATGAGGCAGAATTTGTCGAATCGGCAGGTAACAAGAATTCCGCCCCTATTCCTGACGTACAGCAGCCTGCAGCAGGTTCAGTTGCTGCAAGTGCACCCACCGCTCCGTTGAAGCCTATCGACGCAGATTACGGCGATGATGCATTTGGCACAGGCGATGGTGGTACTCTTCCGTTCGAACTTTAATCAAAGGAGATTACAAAATGGCAGAGAACAGAGCACCTAAGACCGGCAGAGAATTCTCCGGCAATATGAGACAAAGACGTTCGCGCAGGAAGGTTTGCAATTTCTGCTCCAGCAAGGTTGAGACGATCGACTTCATGGATCAGGCTAATCTCAAGAAGTACATTACAGAGAATGGTAAGGTACTCCCCAAGAGAATGACAGGCACATGTGCTAAGCATCAGCGTGAGCTTACAACGGCGATCAAGCGCGCTCGCCAGCTTGCCCTTCTTCCTTATACTGCAGAATAATCAAGGCAGATGGAAGAATTGCTTTGAACGTTTAAGTTAGAGCATCAGGCAGCTTCCGGGCTATCAGACGGGAGCTGCCTTTTATTTACAGTTTTATCGGAGGTATAAGTGTATGCAGGTAATATTGTTGAGTGATGTCAAAGGACTCGGTAAGGCAAATGATGTCGTAAATGTCAGTGACGGCTACGCCAGGAATTTTCTGTTCAAGAAGAAGCTTGCAAAAGAGACTACTGCCTCCAACCTCAATGAAGTCAAGCTCCAGACAGGCGCCAAGGCAGAGCATGAGAGAAGAGCCCTTGCTGCTGCTCAGGAACTTAAGGGCAAGCTTGACGGACAGACATTCACGATCAAGGCGAAGGGCGGCGAAGGCGGCAAGCTCTACGGAGCGGTAACGGCAGCTGATATTGCCGATGCTCTCACCGCCGCAGGCTTTGATACAGACAAGAAGCAGGTGGTGCTGTCAGGTCCCATCAAAGCAGCTGGAGTCTTCTCCGCAAGGATCAAGCTCCACCCCAAGGTATCTGCAGAAGTTAATGTAGACGTTACCACGGTGTGATCCTATGGATGACAGGGTATATGAAGACAATCTCATAGATCCGACTCCCGTTCCGAATGTGGATGTAGACAGCGAGCGTGCCGTTCTCTGTCTGTGCATGTCACATGACAAGGCACTTGAGAAGAGTGCAAAGAACCTGACGAAGGATGATTTCTCCGACAGCAGGAATCAGGTGATCTTCGAGCACATCATGTCAATGTACATGGAGAGCCGTAAGATCGACAGATATACTATAGCCGATTATCTGGAGGATAACGGCAGGATCAACGCGGCCGGTACAAGAGAATACCTTTACGGTATTGCGGATATGGTCGCGGTACAGCTTAATATTGATGATTATATCGGAAGCGTTGTTGAGAAGAGCAGACTGCGCAAGATCAACATGGCTTTCACAAGATTCGCACAGTTGTCTGCATCAGGAAGGCAGCGTGCGGATTCAATAATAGATGAGTCAGTAACTGAATTGTCCTCCATGAGGAGAGAGGACGATACGGTCGGCTTTGAGAAGCTTGACAAGATCGTGAAGGACACCCTTAATTACATCAAGGATGTCGCCAGCGGCAAAGTCAAGAAGAGCGTCAACACCGGCTTCCTGAAGCTGGATAAGAAGATGGGGGGAATGGCCCCCGGTTCGCTTAACATAATCGCTGCAAGACCCGGTATGGGTAAGACAGCCTTCGCGATCAATATCGCGACCAATGTTGCGACGATGTACGGATATCCCGTTAATATATTCTCTCTCGAGATGAGCAAGGCCGAGATCGGCAACAGAGTCCTGGCGGCGCGCACGAAGGCAACTGCCAGAGATCTTCAGTCGGCGAACGTAAGCCAGGAGGTGCAGGATCAGATCCTCAGCGCGATCAAGGATCTTCAGGATCTCAAGATCTATGTTGATGACACATCGAATGTTACTCCCGTGACCATGCTATCCAAGCTCAAGGAGCTTAAGGCTTCGGGCAAGATAGGTCTGGTAATAGTCGATTATATCCAGCTTATGGGTGCAGGAACGAACAGGGCAGGGGCGAACAGACAGTCGGAGATCGCGGATATCTCCAGATCGCTGAAGCTGATGGCCAAGGAGATGGAGGTCCCGGTCATAGCACTGTCGCAGCTGTCCAGAGGCGCTGAACAGAGGACCGATCATACGCCGATGCTCTCTGACTTGAGGGATTCAGGTGCGATCGAGCAGGATGCCGACACGGTTATCTTCATCGACCGTCCCGATTACTATAACAAAGACAAGAGCGAAGAGAAGCAGGAGATCAATGATGCCAATATCATCCTTGCCAAGAACCGTAAGGGTGAGACCGGTGTGGTCAAGCTCAAATGGTGGGGCAGAAGGACCATGTTCTTCGAACCGGATGAGAACGGCAATCAGGAGGAACCGAATGCCAGGCAGTCCGCGTATACAAGGACTACGGACGGTGATTCTGCTTCTGCCAGTTACACATTTGAGCAGGATGATTATGCCGAGGGGGCGTACGAGCCGCCGGAAGAGCCGGAATATAATGGTGAGAATCCAGATAATGATGATTTCTTTAACGACAGCAACGACGGCTTCCCTGAAGGAATGATGGACTGATCTATGGATCTGCCTTCCAGGGTTTTGGCTTATTGCCGTGAGAATGAACTTCTCGATTATGACGGTGTGATCGTCGGACTGTCCGGCGGACCTGATTCGGTGGCTTTGCTGAAGGTATTATTGTCATTTCAGAAGAGCGGTGACTACAAGGGCCGGATATGTGCGCTTCATGTTAATCATAATCTGAGACCGGGAGACTGCGACGCGGATGAAGCTTTTGTAAGGAAGCTTTGCGGGGAAGAGGGAGTATTGCTCAGATGCGTAAGCGCTGATGTTGCCCGGGAAGCAGCAAGGACAGGCAGAACCGTTGAAGAGGCGGGAAGGATAGTAAGATACCGGGCTTTCGGGGAGTTCAGGGCGGAACTGGAGACAGACGGATCGGAGTATGTGATCGCTACGGCTCATCACGGCGATGATCTGGCAGAGACTTTCCTGATGAACCTTTTCAGAGGGTCGGGGCTCGAAGGCCTTACCGGGATCAAGGCCAAGGCAGGCGACATCATAAGACCATTCCTTTGCGTAACAAAGCAGGAGATAATCGAGTTCCTCGGCGGAAGTGAATATTGTGTTGATATAACCAACAGCGAGCTCGATCACACCCGCAATATCTGGCGCAATAGGATAATCCCGCAGATCGCGGAGGTGGCTGTCAAGAATCCAGAACAGGCGATCAGAGATACGTCGGGACTTCTGGCGGTCGATTCGGATTATATTGCATCCGAGACATATAAGGCTTTCGACAGGCTGAAGATATGCCCGGGCAAGGAAATGACACTTGACGCGGCAGGTCTCCGTGAGTGTCATGAAGCGGTAAGATCACGTGTTATAAGGCATCTGTTCCTGTATGTTGCGGGGACTCTCAAGGATTTTGAGTATGTGAATCTGAGAAGTGCCGAGGAGGTGCTGGAGTCGGACGTTCCGGTGACGGCGGCAATGCCGTGGGGGATAGTCTGCTTTAAGAGGAACGGGCTGTTCGGATTTGTTAAGAGTGAGAGAATGGATGCCATGATGACTGCCATTGTATCCGGAATGGGCTTTGTCCTATCAGACCAAAGATTTGACATAAGGATCGGTCCGGATGAATTGAAGGACGGTTTTACAGCAAAAATACCTAATTCATGTATTCAAATAAGGGCAAGGATAATTGAGAATTGTGATGAGTTGGAGTATAATGATAAATCGTGGTTTTGCCCGATAGACATGATATCGGGAGATATCGTGGTCAGGAATGATCTGGGAAGCCTGAAGTTTGCCAAGGCAGGCGGATCGGGGTCCAAGCAGATAAGCCGTCTGCTTACCGATCTTAAGGTGCCGGGGCAGGTCAGGAGTAAGGTTACGGGGGTCATGGCAGGTGATACTGTCTGCTATATTCCCGGGGCAGGACACGGAAGAGGATTTGTTAGCAGATTATCCAGGGAACGCTGTGCGTCTTCCTGCGATAAGGTCCTGGAGATCAGGTTTGACGAGGTATGATGTATGGCTGTTGATACTTCTGAAGTGATGATCACACAAGAGCAGATCGAGAAGATGCTTGAAGACGTCTCCTCACGCATTAACCGCGATTACGAGGGCAAAGAGCTTATCGTCATCGGGATCTTGACAGGGGCTTATATTTTTACGGCAGATCTGACCAGACGCCTTAACATGCCGGTCAATGTTGATTTTATGCAGGTATCAAGCTATGTCGGCACTGAGTCGACAGGCGAGCTTAAGATCAGGAAGGACCTGACGGTTGACGTCAAAGGCAAGGATGTTCTCGTAGTCGAGGATATCATAGATACCGGGCGTACACTGGCGCTGCTGAAGGATGTGCTTTACAAAAGAGGAGCAAAGTCAGTAAAGCTTTGCGCAGCTTTTGATAAGCCGGACAGAAGAGTTAATGATCTGGTGCCGGATTATTGCGGCATCGTTATTCCCGACGAGTTCATCGTCGGCTACGGACTGGACCTTGACGGACAGTTCAGGAACTATAAAGACGTTAGGATTGTGAGGTAGCAGATGGCAGAACAACCAGGCAAGAACAAAGGCAATGTGTCTTACAGACCGGGGGGCGGATTTATATTCTACGCGCTCCTGCTTACTATTTTGGTTGCCTTCTCGGTAATGGTATTCGGTAATAACTATGGCAACAGAGAGACGACAACACTCTCGGATGTCATGGGCTTTATCAACAGCGATAATTACGAGGTATCCGATGTCACGGTGAACGGGACAACGGTTACGGTCGTCTACAAGGAGCAGGGCAGCTCGATCAACAAGGAGCTTGTTCAGCAGATTCCCTCAGAATACGTGGATGATCTCGTTAATAAGCTTGAGACGGCAAAGAATCAGGGGAAGATCAAGAATTATGACTATACCGAGCCTTTCGATTGGGGAACGCTCATCAATATTGCATTCTTCGTGGCGACACTCGTCATTGTAGTCATGGTATTCATGAGCCTGTCGCGAACTGCCAAGGACAGCAACAGCGTCTTCAGCTTCGGCAACAACAGGGCGAGACTGTCCAATCCGAACGATATCAAGGTCGGCTTCGGCGATGTGGCAGGTGCAGATGAGGAGAAGGAGGAGCTTGCGGAAGTCGTTGATTTCCTTAAGTATCCTGCAAAGTATCAGGCGCTTGGTGCCAAGATCCCCAAGGGCGTTCTGCTCTACGGGCCTCCGGGAACAGGTAAGACGCTTCTGGCAAGGGCTGTTGCAGGTGAGGCAGGAGTTAAGTTCTTCTATATTTCAGGCTCCGACTTCGTCGAGATGCTCGTCGGTGTAGGTGCATCGCGTGTAAGAAGCCTCTTCGCCGATGCCAAGAAGGAAGCGCCCAGCGTAGTATTTATCGATGAGATCGACGCAGTGGGACGTAAGAGAGGCGCAGGGCTCGGCGGCGGACAGGACGAGAGAGAGCAGACACTGAACCAGATCCTTGTTGAGATGGACGGATTCTCTCCTAATCAGAATGTTATTGTAATTGCCGCCACCAACCGCGTGGATGTATTGGATCCCGCTCTACTGAGACCCGGAAGATTCGACAGAAGGATCATGGTCAATATGCCTGATGCAAACGGGCGTGAGGAGATTCTTAAGATCCACGCACGCAATAAGAAGCTGGCAGACGATGTCGATCTCCATGAGATAGCTTTGTCCACAGTAGGATTTACGGGAGCCGATCTGGAGAACCTTCTCAATGAAGCTGCTCTCCTGGCCGCACGTAAGAACCTCGATAAAGTCACGATGCTCGAGATAACCGATGCGACATTCCGCGTTCAGATGGGTCCCGAGAAGAAGTCGAAAAAGCTGACTGACAAGGTCAAGAAGCTCACGGCTTATCACGAGGCCGGCCACGCTGTGGTTCTCAAGGCAACATCTGATTTCCAGAAGGTTGACAGAGTCACGATAATTCCCGCCGGCGGTGCAGGCGGATATACGGCATATAAGCCGATCGAGGATACGGATTTCTATACTGAGAAGATGCTCCTTGACACGATCAAGATGAGTCTCGGCGGAAGAGCTGCAGAGGAAATCTTCCTCGGCGAGATCAGCACAGGTGCCGCCTCAGATCTCCAGCAGTGCAACCGCATTGCCAAGAACATGATCAAGAGGTACGGTCTGTCAGAGAAGTTTCGCAATATGGTCTTCGGTGACGATAACGACGAGGTGTTCCTCGGTTATTCGTTCGGGCAGGTCCAGGGGTACTCAGACAGCACCGCAGCTGAGATCGATGCAGAGATCAAGAGAATAATCGACAAGTGTTATGAGGAGACCAAGCAGATCCTCCGCGACAAGAGTGCGATCGTTGAAGCTCTTGCATCACGCCTCATCGAGAAGAATACCGTTGACGGACCGGAGTTCGAGAAGATCTACGAGTCAGGAGGAACCGACGGTCAGGACGGCGGCTCGCTTCTTGGCGGTGATCTGAACATTACAGGTAATGTTGCGCCCGGATTAGTCTGATAAGTGTTTTGCAGATGAGTTAACAAAGCCCGCGGAGTATAAGATCTGCGGGCTTTATTACCGGTGAGTCAAGTCTCCCGGGAATACCCGGAGTGACCATCAAACTTGTTTCCGCAAGATTTTACGATTTTTCCGAGAAATTTGTTACAGGAACATTTAGTCTGCGTGC
>DFIB01000067.1 GCA_002371375.1 Mageeibacillus sp. UBA3708
CTTGTTTTTTGTGACATATTGTTATATAGTTTGATAAATATTAGGCTCGATTAATGTGCATAGGTGTCGCTATGGATCATCTGTGTGCTGTGTCCGCCTTCTATAACAGGCGTATGTGCCTTGAATCGGGAGGAAATATGAAGAGATTAGGTGATATCCTTATCGAGAGCGGCTTCCTATCGGCTGCAGAGTTATCTGAAGCATTGACTAATTCCAAGGAGACCGGCAAGAGACTCGGTGAGGTAATTGTCGAGATGGGCTTAATGTCGGAGTTTGATATTCTCCGTGCCGTGTCCAGCCAGTATGATTATCCTATCATTGACCTGACCAGCATCGACATTGACCCAAAAGCAACTGCATTGTTTGATGAGAAGTACTGCGTTGATAACTGCGTACTGCCGATCGGATTTGACGGTGACAACCTCGTAGTCGCCATTGATGATCCCATGAACATCCTTACCATGGATGATCTTGCTTTCAGATCCGGGTATAATGTTACACCAATGCTTGCGACCAAGACCTCGATCCTCGACGCCGTCAAGGTTAATTACGGTAAAGAGCAGGCCGCACAGGCAGCGGAGGAACTCGGCATCGACATGTCATCAGACCTTGACGGTCTTGATTCCGAGTTGTCGGAAGCAGTTAACTCTGCACCTGTTGTTAAGCTCGTTAATTCAATGATAGATTATGCTATCAGGGCAGGTTCTTCCGATATCCATATCGAGCCTATGGAAGACCGTGTCCGTGTCAGAATAAGAATCGACGGTGTCATGCAGGAAGTCATGAGCAACCCGCTTGCCGCAAAGGACGCTATCACTACACGTATCAAGATCCTCGGCGGTATGAACATCGCTGAGAAGCGTATCCCTCAGGACGGCCGTATCAGAACCGAGATCAACGGCGAACCCGTGGACATGCGTGTATCAATACTTCCATGTATTACGGGTGAGAAGACGGTTATCCGTATCCTTGCCAAGAACGACGGCAACCTCAACCGTAAATACCTCGGTATCAGTGATCACAACAATGCTCTTATTGATAAGATCATCAAGGTGCCGCAGGGTGTATGTCTTGTATCGGGACCTACAGGTTCAGGTAAGACAACAACTCTTTATACGATTCTTTCAGAGAAGAATACTCCTGAAGTTAATATCATCACAGTAGAAGACCCTGTCGAGATCAGGATCCCCGGACTTAACCAGGTACAGGTTAATGCAAAGGCAGGAATGACATTCGCAAGCGGTCTTCGTTCTATTCTCCGTCAGGACCCTGATATAGTCCTCGTCGGTGAGATCCGTGACGGTGAGACCGCCGAGATCGCGATGAGAGCTGCTATTACGGGACACTTGGTTTTCAGTACTATCCACACTAACGATGCCGTATCCTCGATCAACCGTCTTATCGATATGGGTATCGAGCCTTACATGGTATCTACGGCTGTTGTGGGCGTTATCTCGCAGCGTCTTGTCAGAAGGATCTGCACAAATTGCCGTAAGGCTTATGAACCGGATGAATTCGACGTTCAGCAGCTGAAGCTCGAACCCGGTCAGAAGCTTTACAAGGGAGAAGGATGTACCGATTGTAACGGTTCCGGATACAAGGGACGTATTGCTATACATGAGATCATCTGTATGACAAAGGGAATGAAGCTCCTGCTTGAGAAGAGAGCTCCCGAGGAAGACATGAGAGTTCAGGCTGTATCAGAAGGGACGCAGATGCTCTTTGATTCGGCAAAGGCTTTGGTTCTTGAAGGTATCTCGACAGTAGAAGAGATGAACCGAGTCGCATATTCAATTGATGGTTAAAAGGAGGTAACATAAAAGTGGAAGAAGGTTTTACTTTGACAATGGATGCCATCCTGGCTGAATCAGTCAGACGGGGCGCATCCGACACGCACATCACGGTAGGATTGCCGCCGATGATCAGAATTGACGGTCAGCTTATGCCTTTGAGCAAGCAGATCCTCACACCGGCAGATACTGAGTATCTCTGCAAGTCGATGATCGATAAGTCAAGACAGCAGTATCTGAACGAGAGAGGCGAGATTGACTTCTCCTTTGTCGTTCATGATTACAGCCGTTTCAGATGCAACATCTACAAGCAGCGCGGCTCATATGCACTTGCTGCCAGAACGATCACCAACGAGATCCCTACATGTGAGAAGTTAGGTCTTCCCGCCCTGTTTAAGGAGTTGGCCGAGAGACCAAGAGGATTGATCCTTGTAACGGGTCCTACGGGTTCGGGTAAGTCAACAACGCTTGCCGCAATGATCGGACATGTAAACAGCGTTAAGAAGTGTCACATCCTTACCCTTGAGGAACCTATCGAGTATCTCCATATGCATGGTGAGGCCATGATCAACCAGAGAGAGATCCACGAGGATACTCTGTCTTTCGCGAACGCTTTGAGAGCTGCTCTCCGTGAAGACCCTGATATCATCCTCGTAGGTGAGATGCGTGACCTTGATACGATCAGTACGGCTATCACGGCATCCGAGACGGGACACCTTGTTATGTCCACACTCCATACATCATCTGCAGCTGATACGGTCAACCGTATCATCGACGTATTCCCGCCCCACCAGCAGGATCAGGTAAGAGTTCAGCTCGGTACGGTACTTGTAGCTGTTATCTGTCAGACTCTCGTTCCCAGGATAGGTGGCGGACGCTGTGCCGCATTTGAAATTATGATCGCCAATGACGCTATCCGTAATAATATCCGTGAAGGTAAGACATACCAGATCGACAGTACGATCGCTACAAGCCTTAGTATGGGTATGTGTCCTCTTGATTTTTATCTTGCAGAGCTCGTTAAGAGGAAGATCATCACAAGAGAGACTGCCATCTCAAGGTGCAGATTCCCCGATGATCTGAAGAGATACATTAACAATGTCGGCGGACCTGCTAACAGCCCTCTGTTTGCAGACCTCGATTTCCGTTAATTATTAACTATTGTCAAAATTTAGGAGGAGGATAAAGAAATGCCTAATTTTAAATATCAGGTAATCGATGCTGCAGGCAAGACGTCTACCGGTGTCATTGATGCTGCCAGTATGGCGGACGCGTCAAGGAAGCTCCGTGCCGACGGTAAGTTTGTTGCGTCGCTCTCGCTTGATAAGGGTGCCGGTTTCCTTAATATCGGCGGCAAGAAGAAGCTTAAGACAAAAGAACTCGTTCTTATCACCAGACAGCTCGCATCCCTGCTCGCAGCAGGTATTACGATCGTCAGAGCTTTGGACATGTTGTATCAGCAGGTTGATACGAAGAATTCCAAGATCATCGTCGGTGAAGTCTACGAGTCGATCCAGGGCGGTCGTACGATGTCTGAAGCATTTAAGGAACAGCAGGGCCTTATTCCTAACATCATGGTCAGCATGGTTGCTGCCGGTGAGGAATCAGGCCGTTTGGACGAGGTTATGGAGAGACTTGCCGAGCACTTCATCAAAGCTCAGAAGCTCAAGAATAAGCTGTCTTCTGCAATGGTTTACCCTAAGATCCTTGCTTTCGTTACATTCGCGGTATCCTGGGGTCTTTTGACATTCCTTGTTCCGAGTATCACTGCAACGATCGCTGACCTGGGCGGTACGCTTCCCGGTCTTACGAAGGTGATCATTGCCATCTCTGACTCACTCACCAAATTCTGGTATATCTATGCGGCACTTGTAGTCGGTGCGGTTGTCGGATTCAGGCTATGGAGAGCCTCCGAGAAAGGACAGTATCAGTGGGCTTTTCTCATGATACATTTGCCAATCGTGGGCAACATGACGAAGATGACTGCTACTGCTCAGTTCACAAGAACTGTTTCAACTCTCCTCAAGTCAGGTATTTCAATTCTTCAGGCTGTTGAGATTACCGAGAAGTCTCTCGATAATATCATTCTTGAGAAGAAGCTCGCTGATGCCAGACTCGAGATCAGAAAGGGTGCTGCACTTTCCAAGTCGATCAAGAATATTGAGGAGTTCCCTCCAATGGTATACGCAATGACCGCAATCGGTGAGGAATCCGGTACTCTCGATACCATTCTTGATAAAGCGGCAGATTTTTTTGAAGATGAAGCAGACGCTGCAACAACAAAAATGACTGCAGCTCTTGAACCTATAATGATTATCGTTATGGCTGTCATCGTCGGTCTTATCGTCGGTGGTATTGCTATCCCGATCTTCAATATGGCATCGTTCATCTAATGTTAATTATTGAAAGGAGATAAATAATGGATTTTTCATCATTTGGAAAGGCTTCATCTGAATTTGTTATAGACTGCTCCAGCTCCGATCTCAAGGTTGCAGTTGGTTCATATAACAAGAAGACAGGTCTTGTTTTGCTCGAGAAGGTTGGCGTAATTCCCTTGGAGAATGATGCTATCAACGACGGAGCTATAGCAGATTCATTCGGTGTTGTAATGGCTCTGAAGCATGCAATCGCAAGACTTGACATCAAGAACAGGGGAGCTATTATCACGACAGAAGGTGCTTTCATGCACACAAGAGACCTTGAGCTTCCTAAGGCTAAGCCCGAGCAGCTTAAGGATATGGTTAAGTACGAGGTAATGGGTCAGGGCAATAACCGTGAGATGAACATTGACTACATCATCTACGGAACAGCACTTGATGAGGAGACAAATGCTCCCAAGTACAAGATCAGGGCAACAGCAGTACCTGTTGATACGATAGCTGAGTACAGGGATTTTCTCAAGAACATGGATCTCACTCCTATGGCAATGGATGTTAATCCTAATGCCATCAGGAAGCTTTTCTCATCCGGTATCATCAATGGTAATGTAAATATCGCACAGTCAACGCTGCTCCTTGTAGAACTTGCAGGTGCTACTACAACAGTTACTGTTCTTGATAAGGGATTCCCCGTATTGTCAAGGAGACTTGCTTTCGGTCATGCCAATATCAGACAGGTAGCCGAGGCTGTTAAGAAGATGCAGGGTGGCGCAGATAACCAGTCCTCACTTGCAAGACGTCTCAATATCACGAAGTCTGATGCTGAATCAATGATACCTATCGAGGATATTGATGTATGGCATGAGACAGTTGCAGAGATACCTTCTCTCCAGAGTGCTGTTAATGCTTATTTTAAGAGCCTGGTGGAGACTGTTAACAGAACAGCACAGTTCTCAATCTCCAAGTTCCATATCGACAGCATAAGCACATGCTTCCTTTACGGTTCAGGTGCAGGATATAAGAAGATCGACAAGGAACTGTCAAGACAGCTTGGTACACAGGTAGAAGTCCTGAATACATTGAGCACAGTCGCAGGTCCCAAAGATTTTATGCTTCCCCAGTTTGTTAACTGCTGTGGTGCACTTATTCGAGAAGATTAAGGAGGAGGAAATAAAATGCCAAGTTTAGGATCAAAGAAAGATATTCATAAGAGCGATCTGAACTTCTTTGCCGAATTTACTGCATCAGCGGCAAAGATGACCAGAATGCTCGGATACGGCGTTGTTGTCGGTATCGTTGTTGTTGCATTGATCGTCGGTGTTATCATTTGGGGTATAATCCGCAATTCGATTGCTCAGTCTAAGATCGATGAGCTTAATACTATTCTCAACAGTGAAGAGTATAAGAACCTTGATGCCGAATCACAGCAGCTTACGCAGCAGATGAACTCGTACAACAACTACTTTTATTCACTTTCACAGTTAAGAGGTCAGGTTGACACGACAAGGAGTGTTGCCGTTAACCTTACAGACCTGATCAAGAGTTCCATCCCTTCAGATTCCTATGTTGATAATTATGATATCAATCAGAATACGATGCATATTGAGGGTTATACTTTCAGTTATTACAGTGCTTTGAATCTTGTTAAGATGCTCAATAAAACAGGACTCTTTGCAACACCTGTAACACTTACGGTTCAGAGAGTTGATCCTTCAACAGTCGGTACGGTAGATACCTTTATTCAGGCAAACGGTAAAGTAAATGCAATCAATAACTATTATTCATTTATCGTTGACGGTGCCCTGACACGTGATATCTACCTGAAGGTATCCAAGTTCCTGAAGACAAATGATCAGAAGGTGGAGACGCTTGCAGTGGATAAGCCGGTTCCTCTTAAGCAGGGCGATCCTTATGAAGTCAAGGATGTTGCAAAGTTCACACAGAGCAATAAGACTTATACTCTTACAGAAGTAAGGATCAATAAGTCAACTCTTGCACCTGATACACTGAAGGGCATTGTTGATGCAAATGTAATTAATGGCACGGCTTACAGTACTGAGGGTACGATTGAGATTCAGTTGTATTATTCATTGGTCGAGGCTGCACCGGAAGAAGGAGGTAACACATAATGAATAACTTATCATTACGTGAGAAGACAATAATGTATATCCTCGTTTTGGTTGTTATAGCTCTTCTTGCTTATTTATTCGGAATTAGAACTCTTAACAACAGGAATGCGGAACTGCAGGTTGAACTTCAGAATCTCGAGCAGCGTAAAGCCGATCTGGATGCTCTTAAGAAGATAAATGAAGATACAAAATCCAGCATTGCAACGCTCAGAGACAGCATCGTAGCAATAGAGCAGTCATTCATCAGCGACCTTAAGACAGAGAATGCCGAGAGATATGTCCTGGATGTGCTCGAGAAATCAAATATGCCTTTCCTTGCAAAAGTTGACTCAGAAGATGTTAATATGCAGGCAGTTGTAATGGCTGACGGATCCATCTCAAGTGATGCTATCCGTTGCAAGAGGATCAACATTGAATATGCTACAACAGACGGATATGAGGTTACGCAGTATAATCTTAATCCCAATAACAAGGGTGAAGACGGCAAGCCTAATGCTGCATACATTAATCAGATGATAGCAGCAACAGGTAAGTATGACGCTGAGAATCATTACGGATATGATGAATTTATATCAGCTCTTAAGAAGATCGAGGCTGCTGACCCTGATTGTATCAAGATTACAGACATCGGTGCCAAGTCAACACACGGCTACATGACATTATCAGCATCTGTTGATTTCTTTGGCGCTGATCTGACGAACAGATTATCTGAAGAATCTGATGCACACAAGAATACTATCTATGCTGCATGGACAGGTGACACAGGTGTTGATACCAAGGGCGGATTTATCGGTATGCCTTATAAGGTTGATAATCCTGACAGCTTGTGGAATGGTGTTATCATTGACTCATCTGAGGTATCGGGATTCTATGAGAGACCGTTCGCAGCTTATCTCTCCAATGCAAGATTCACAAAGCTTATTGCTGAGAAGGGCATTGAGACGATCGTAGGCGGAGGCATACCTGCAGGTGATTCAGATGCTGCTCAGGCAAACCAGGATCAGAACGCCAATAATGCCGCTTAATACACAATTTTGAAAAAATGTGAAAAAATTGTGAAAAAGTGTTGCAATTTTGAAAAGCGGTGTTATAATAAAGCTACAAACTCAATAAAACCTTTAAGGAGGAAATTATCATGAAGAAGATTCAGAAGACAAAGAAGGGCTTTACACTCGTTGAGATGGTTCTCGTTATCGCTATCATCGTTATCCTCGCTGCAGTTCTCGCACTCAGCATCGGAACATATCTCAGCAGAGCAAAGAATGCAGCTTCTTCTGTAAGCTTGCACAACTGGTCAATCTCTTCTGTTGATGCAGAGATTTCAGCTCAGCTCTAATAGTTAGATATCAACTCTGACTAACAGCACGGCGGATGCAAATCCGCCGTGTTTCTTTTATATAGGATTTGATCCGCGCTTGAGAGGCTTTGATAAATTATGAAATAATAATATAAAATGTGAATAAAATATGGCGAAATTATTGCAAGTTTTAAAACAAGTGGTATAATCAGGTATATAAATATATGAGGAGGACAAGTAAATGAAGAGGATCTGTAAAGGCAAAGCCGGATATACACTTATTGAGATGGTTCTTGTTATTGCAATTATTGTCATATTAGCTTCAGTTCTTGTTCTCACTGTCGGTACATTCCTTACCAGAGCGAAGAATGCTGCATCCTCAGTAAGTCTTCACAATTGGTCAATATCATCAATTGATGCGGAAGTTCAGACACAACTCTGAAGGATTGTTTATCTATAGTTGCCGTTCAAACAAATTTTAACAAATTGTTAATTTTGTGTTGAAAAAATGAAATGCAGCAAGTATAATTTAGAAGTAAGAAAATATTGTTCAGGAGGCACTGTATGCGCAGACTGATAAAAAGCAGAAGAGGTTTCACATTGGTCGAGATCGTTTTGGTTATAGCGATCATTATTATTTTGGCCAGTGTAACGGCATTAAGCGTTGCAGATATATTGAATCGTCAGAAAGCTGCTTCTACTTCCGTTCAGAATGCTGTTTCCAGCGCGAAAGAGAATATCAGCGTAAGAGAGAATAAGTTAAGCGCTTACGGTTTCTGAGGAGGATGATATGACACGAGTATTTAAGTTAGAACAGAGGGCTACAAAGAAAGGCTTTACCTTGCTTGAGGTAATACTTTCCGTTGCTATTATGCTTATACTGACAACTATGATGATGAATGGATTTGCCGCAACTATGTCATATTCATATCATACATCTGTGTATGCTTCCTCTGCTGCCACAAATTATTCGAATGCACTGAGTAAACTTGCTACTAAATCAAGTTCAGCTTTTGATGCTTATAAGGACATGGGCAAGGCAGGATCTGAGACGAAGAAGATTACAATTGCCAGGACAAACAGCGGATTCAATAACCCTTCCCTCTACAAAACAATGAATGTTGAAGTATACAGGGAGAATGGCGGTGCTATCGCAGCACAAAATGCCGGATATCGCAGTCAGGTTGAGAATTATGGTGAGAAGGCAGACGGAACATATGCCAATAACAGATCATCATTCTACTATTACCCTAATTACATCACTGATACAACAACTGACGCAGACCGTGGGACACTTAGAGTGTATAAATATAGCGGTACATACTGGTGGTGCAGAAAGACTGTCAATCCTTCTACTGGCGCGGTAACTGTAACTAAGGTAAAGCAGGTTAATGCTGCTACAACTACAACTTCGACTTCGACAGAAGAGTCTTCAGGTAATAATTGATAAGAGAGGGTGCAATCTATGAGAATTAAGAATAAGAGCAAAAAAGGTTTTACTCTCATTGAGATGATGCTGTCAATAGCGATTGTTACTATTGTCAGTGGTTGCTTGGTATCTTTGGTAGTCGGAATCAAGGATTCATATATGAATACATATAATTCTGATGACTCTGCTGACTATGCGATGCTTTATGGCAAGTGGCTTGAGAATTCCGTGCTTTCTACTGTTCAGAAATCAGAAGGATTAGCAAAAGGCACGTTTACATGGGAAGTGTCAGGCTCAGTATTATCCAAATCGGGAACGGGCGGAACAGATACATTAAATCTTAATCAGATGAAGGTTACTCCTAAGGGTAAATCTGTTCCGGTAGATAAATGGAAGATTACCATGGAATTTGATAAGACTATTAATATGACAAAGACATCTTCCGGAGCTACTAAAGGAATGATCAATTACACCATTAAGGTTTATGACAATTATTATGATCCTAATGCTCCTCTTAAGTGTACATATTCCGGCGGTTTCCTTGTGCCTCATTTTGATAACGGAACAATAACGTCAGACGGTAACAAATTGACATTTACAGTATCATAAGAGGATTTAGACAACGATTTTAAAGAGGTGCCTCCGACTGGCACCTCTTTTCATTCTTGCAAATATGGTGCATATCTTGAATTTACTGTTGACAAATGAATAATGCCAACATATAATTATAAAGCTGTTAACGCGGGATTAACTCAGTGGTAGAGTGTCACCTTGCCAAGGTGAAAGTCGCGAGTTCGAGTCTCGTATCCCGCTCCACTGAAGCTCCGATTTGTTCGGAGCTTTTTCTTTATCAGGCTCCTGAATTCGGTTATAATCATATATATGGCAAAAGGGAGGACTGGCATATGAGTTCAAAAGTATATTTCACGAAGACGATCACTCCGGAAAAAGTTGTTGAGATGTTTAACATTATAGATAGAGATCTTCCGGGCAGGGTAGCTGTCAAAGTGCACTCAGGTGAGGACGGTAATCAGAACTATCTCCATCCCGAGTTCTGGAAGCCTGTGGTCGACCGCGTGAGCGGGACTATCGTTGAATGCAATACTGCTTACGGCGGAGAACGCAATACTACGGCAAAGCACAGACGTCTTCTCAAGAAGCACAAGTGGACAGATGTCTTCGATGTTGATCTCATGGATGCAGAAGGTCCCGACATTGAGATACCCGTCGGACCTGATGCAGTCCACCTGAAGTCAGACATTATGGGTAAGACGTTCAATAACTATGATTCCATGCTTGTTCTGTCACATTTCAAGGGACATCCCATGGGTGGCTTCGGAGGTGCGCTGAAGCAACTGTCTATAGGGTGCAGTTCTACTGCCGGTAAGTGCAATATTCATTCTGCAGGCAAATATACGAAGGCTGAAGATCAGGATGTTATCTGGGATGATCTTCCTCCGCAGGATCATTTCCTGGAGTCAATGGCTGAAGCTGCAGGTGCGGTTGTGGATCATTTCGGAGGGAATATGGTGTTCATCAATGTTATGAGCAACCTGTCCGTCGACTGTGACTGCTGTGCGATCGCTGAGGATCCCTGCATGGATGACATAGGCATATTGGTATCACTTGATCCTGTGGCCATAGATCAGGCCTGTGTTGATCTTGTATATAATTCAAAGGACAAGGGGCGCGATCATTTTGTCGAGAGGATAGAGACCAGACACGGGATCCATACGATCGAGCGTGCATCTGAGATCAATGTCGGATCAAGGGAATATGAGCTGATCGAGGTATGACATATTACTCCCGGGAGACTCTCTTAACTATCTCTTCAGGGATGCCGGAGTAGATCTTTAAGAGTCTTGCGAGGTTATCCTTGATGTTAGAGCTCATTCCTGTAGACATCCAGTCGACGATGAGACCGAAGAGAAGGCATTTATAATACTTGATCAGTATCTCAAGATCTTCCTCGGATACATTATTGCCTTCACAGAGCTTTGTAAGGTACCTGCGCACCAGATGCTCAAGGATTCTGAGGAAGTACTGTTCGAAGATATCCCTGTTGCCGGTGTTGTACAGATGCATCACCAGCTTTTTGTTCGTGAGCGCGAATTCTGCCGCCACATTAAGACACTCCTCAAGCGATTCGATATTCTCATTCCCGGCGAAAATATGCTCTGCATCCTCACACACCACATCTTCAATGAGGGTGGGGAGGTCGGCATAGTGATAATAAAAGGAATTGCGGTTGATCCCTGCACGGCCGACAATATCCTTAACGGTAACCTGTGATAAGGGCCGCTCCTCAAGGATATTCCTGAAAGTTAACTTGATCAGTTGTTTTGTGTTCATACACTAATTTTAATGCTTTTGCGGCAAAAAGCAAAACGCTGCCCCCGGAGGGACAGCGCCAAAAATAAGGATATTGGGAAATCAGGCAAATCCTTTCTCTTCCATCCAGTGATAGAGATCGGTCTTACCGAGCTTCTCTTTCCTGCCACGGATGAGGAAGAGGATAACTGTAAGTACGGAAGATACCGCGAATATACCGAGCAGAACTCCTATGCACTCCGGGAACGGCTCGCCTCCGCCTATGGCACTTCTGAATGCTTGTACAGTATATGTGAACGGCATGAATCTGTTGAGACCAGCTGCCAGAGGACCGGATACCTCGATGGGGTAGGTTCCTGCAGAACCCGCGAGCTGGAGCACCATGAATATCAGCATTACGAAGCTTCCGACCTTGCCCATGAGTACATTGAAAAAGTACATGATGGACATGAATGCAACAGAAGTCAGGCATGCGACCGATATGGTCTGTCCGATCCTTGCCGGCTCAAAGCCGAGCGCGAAATGAAGGATGCCTACGAGCACAACGGCTTGGATGATGGCCATGGGGTAGAGGACACTTGCCTTAGACAGCCACCAGGAGAATCCTGAAGTCAGTCTATCATGTTTTGTCAGAGGATACATCAGGCAGAATGCCAGGCAGGCAACCCAGAGTCCAACGGACATCATATATGCTGCCATCGCATGTCCGTTGTCCACAACATTTGTCAGTTTGGTCTCTTCAAGAACTACAGGGTTAGAGAACATAGCGGCATTTGCATCAGATCTGGCGGTACCTGATATCTCGTCAGCGCCTCCCTGCAGGGAATCGCGGAGTTTCTCTGTTCCTGAAGACAGCTCGGGAACGGATCCAGCAAGAGTGTTTGTACCGGTGCTGAGCTTGTCAGAACCCTTATCGAGCTTTGCAGCTCCGGTGTTCAGGCTCGAAGCGCCGTTAGCAAGTGATGCTGCACCCTCCGCTATCTTATCGTTGTTCGACACGAGAGTATTTGCACCGTCAGACAGCTCTGAAGCGCCATTCAGAGCGTCACCCGCGCCGGAGTTGAGCTGTGATGCGCCGTCGGCGAGTGCGCGGGCACCGTTCTCAGCATCGGCGATTCCGCTGCCGAGACTACTTGCTCCGCTGCTTATCCTGTCTGCAGCTCCCGCCACTGTATTGGCACCCGTGTTGACATCCTGCGCGCCCGCTGAGAGTGCCGTTGCTCCTTCGGACAGGGAGGTGGCACCTGCTGCAAGTTTATTGATCCCGTCAGACAGTGACGGTACGGCATTGTTAAGATCGGATGCACCCTTATCCAGGGCCATGGCACCGTTTGTGAGTGCAGTACTGTTGTTATCAAGAGTCTTGAGTCCGTCTTCAAGAGATGCTGCGCCCTGATCGAGTGTCTGAACAGTCTTATCGATCCCGGCGATGTTTGAATTGAATGACGAATAACCGTTCTTGAGGCTTGCAAGCCCGTCAGCCAGTGCTTTTATATTGGGATCGTCGGACGATGACGCTATATTTGATGCAAGGGCTGACAGGGAATCAATATTGTTCTTGATGTTTCCTGATGCCGCATTGAGAGAAGCCGTTCCCTGTGTCATCTTATCAAGGCCGCCTTTCAGCTGTGATGCTCCCGTAAGAGTATCAGATACTCCCTGTGTATAATCTGAAATGCCTTTGTTAAGGTTCGACGCACCCTGTGCGACGGAATTGATGCCTGATGCGAGGGCGGGCACCTGTCCCGACAGATCATTAAGACCCTGAGACAACGAAGCGGCTCCCTGTGACAGATTAGCAGCGCCGTCTGCCAGCTGCTTTGTTCCCTGTGCAAGGTCTGAAGCACCTGTCGCCATTTGAGAAGAACCGTCAGCAAGAACGGCTGCGCCCTGTGAGAGCTGCGTTGTTCCGTCGGCAAGGTTCCTGGCACCTGATGCAAGTGACGTTGTTCCGTCATGAAGACCGTTAAGGCCGTCCTTGAGAGCCAGGGTTCCGTCATATACCTTTGTGGTTCCGTCAAGATAATCCTTGATACCGTTGTTGAAGGTTGCTGCGCCGTCCTTGAGCTTGGAGGCTCCGTCTGACAGATCAGATGCCCCTTTCGCCAGGTTCGAAGCGCCTTCGTTCAGATCGTTGACACCGTCGGTGAGTTTTTTCTCGCCGTCAAGCAGCTTTGAAGCGCCGTCGGCAGCGTCACCGAATCCGGTCCCGATCTGTCCGAGTTTATCATAAACGGACTTGGCATAAGTCTCGGTGACTTTCTCCTGAAGGCTTAACTGCATCTTTGTCATTGCTGATTCGGACAGCTTCATGGCAATGTAATTGGTTGCGGGGTTTGTCTCATACTTAAGCTCCATTTTGTGCGGATCGCTGTCCGTAACGGTAGCTGCGCTCTGCGAGAAATCCTCAGGTATCGTTACGACCATATAGTATTTACCGCTGCGTAGTCCGGCTTCCGCATCCTCCGTACTCACGAAACTGAAGTCAAGGGATGCGTCGCTCTTCAGATTATCCACAAGGTCTGACCCGACCGTCAGTTCCTTGCCGTCGTATTCCACAGGTTTATCGAGATTGACGACGGCTACGGGGAGCTTATCCAGTTCTCCGTAGGGATCCCACATCGATGCCAGGAAGAATCCTGCATAGATGGACGGGATCAGTATGATCGCCAGAAGCACGATGATCAGCATCGGATTGTGAAGCAATCTTTTCCATTCCTCTTTTATCATTTTGAATCACTCCTTATTTTTGATATCACCGATATGTTATTCATTGATAAGAACACTCTCAATAGACAAAAATGGATATGTGTCTGACAGGGTATAGATGGTATAATCACTGATATAATCCATATTCGCCGGAGGTCCCATTGCAGAAGACGGGCAGAACATCAGACAGGGCCAAGCTGTATTATGCGGCCGGAGCGCTCATATTCCTTCTTGTGATCAAATTACTTGTTTTCCTTGACGGCAAGGTGCTGGTATGGCTTTACGACGGTGCATCGCAGTATCTGTCCTCACTTACGTATTACTCCGAGTACCTTAAGGAGATAATATCCGGGATCTTTCACGGCAATCTGTCTATTCCGTCATGGGATCTGTCGATCGGCGAGGGAAGCGACATCATATCGACATTTCATTATTACTGCATAGGCGATCCTTTTGCTTTTCTGTGTGTATTTTTCCCTAAGGAGCTGATGTATCTTTGTTATGAATTCACGGTGCTCCTAAGGATATTCGTGTCCGGGTTTTCTTTCATCTTTTTTGTGAATAAATATGATGATGGTAAACTCAGGGAGAGATCATCAGACCTTCAGGTGGCTCTGGGAGCTATGCTCTATGTATTCTCCTGCTGGACATTGATGGTAATGGGGAGACATTCATTCTTCCTTAACCCATCTGTTTTTCTGCCTCTGATACTGGCGGGCGCAGAATTGATAATCAGCCGTAAGAAGCCCGGAGTTATGATGTTTGCAGTGTGCATCACTTCGCTGTCTAACCTGTACTTCTTCTATATGATCGCCATGATCACGGTAGTATATGTGGCGGTAAGGCTGGTCCTCCTGTACGGCAAAAGGATTAAGGAGATGATGGCAACTCTGGCGCTCATAGCTGTCGAGGCCGTTACCGGCGTTCTTCTGTCGGGGATATTATTTTTGCCGGTTGCCAAGGTTTTTATCGCCGATTCCAGAATTTCCAACGGTAGTAATATAGGGTTATTCTACAGTTCCGATTATTACAGCACCCTTCCCAAAGCACTGCTTACCGGTGACTGGAGCTACTACAGGCTTTTTGGTCTCGGAGCCATAGGGATCATGGTTATTTATCTCATCTGTGTAAGGAGCAGGGCAAAGCTCCTCAAGGTACTCCTGGCGTTGAGCGTTCTGTTTGTTATTTTCCCGGTGTTCGGAGCGGTGTTCAACGGACTTGCTTATCCCTCCAACAGGTGGTGTTTTGCATTCCCGATGATAACCGGTATGGGGCTCATTATCGTTTGGGATGATCTGCTCGCGCTTCGAAAGGCTGATGCGGTCATACTGACCCTGATCACAACCGCTTCATGCATATATATGACGGTGATCAGGGATGTCAGAGGAATTGTGGTAACCGCAATAGGTCTTGCGGTGATCGCGGCATGCTGCTTTATTAAGAACAGGCAGGATAAGTCGAAGGCCGTATCATTTCTTACCGTCATCTCGCTGCTGTCGGGCATAATAATCTACTTCATACCGTATATGGTTCAGCTATCGGCCCCGGACTGGCTTAATCTGTATTATTACGGGAGCGAGGCAAGCTATATCGCCTCCAAAGACAGCACGCGTCCCATCAGGTATTCAGGCAACATACTGACGGAGAACACATCGCCTCTTGCGGGAATATCGTCAACCCAGTTCTACTGGAGCAATGCAAACTCTTATGTAGGCGAATTCAGGAGAGATGTGGCTTCCGATGAATACAGACTGTATTATTACACAGGATATGACTCTTCCTACACATTGCTCAACCTGTCGGGAAGCAAATACTATGCACTTGCAGGACGCCAAACAGATCCGTTGCCATATGGATATGAGGTCATTGACCATATGGATATCGGTTATGACATCATGCAGAGCAGTATTAATACCGGGTTGGTATATTCATACGGCAAGGCTGTGGGGAAGGATGAATGGGACAGGTTCACGCCTGTTGACAGACAGATGCTGATATCTGAATATATGGTCCTGTCAGATACCCCTTCGGCAGGGATACAGGCAGATATAGCAGCAACTGAGGTGGCGTCTTCACCGGTCAAGAGAGACGGCGGCGTAACAGAAGCAAGATTCGAGGGCAAACCAAACAGCGAGACATATGTTACGATCAGCAATATAAGAACGGAACTTGTTGATGAATTTGTCTTCTTCTCTGTTTATCTTCCGGAGACAGACGAGACTTTTACTTTTGATTACTATACGCAGAGCAACTGGTATAACGGCAGAGATGAATTCGTTATTAACCTCGGATGGCATGACAAGCCGCTTCACGAAGCTGTTATAACCATTCGTGATGATCTGCCCTGCACATGTGACTACAGTATCTCATGCATCGATGTTGAAGAGGCCGGAAGGCATCTGAAAGAACGATTTGATAATGCTCCGCAGGAGATAGATATAGAAGGCAGGGGTTCTGAGATCAGCTTTGATGTTCATTCTCAGGGAGAATACTTTGTACTTGCCGTTCCGTACGCCAAAGGCTGGAAAGCATATATAGACGGTCAGGAGACTGAAGTTATAAGGGCGAACATACAGTATATGGCTGTCGATGTTCCGGAAGGTGATCATAATATCAGATTTGCATACACGGGTGATATCGGTAAGGGCGCGGTAATGAGCCTTGCAGGAATAATATGTGCCGCAGCATATTTGATATGTGTTAAAATCAGAACAAAGAGCAAAGCTTAGGAGTGAGATTATGGATACACTGTATATTGTGATGCCGGCATACAATGAAGAAGAGAATATTGAGGCTGTAATAAAGCAATGGTATCCTGTTCTGTCCCTCGGATCTGCAGATTCAAGACTTGTCATTGCAGACAGCGGCAGCCAGGATAAGACCAATGCGATCATTAATGACCTTAAGGAGAACGGATATCCGCAGCTCTTGGCATATTCTGATACTTTGAAGCAGCACGGCCCCAAGGTTATCGCGCTTTACAAGTATGCGATAGAGCATGGAGCAGATTATGTCTTCCAGACTGATTCCGACGGACAGACCGATCCGGCCGAATTTACGGAATTCTGGGAGCTGAGGAACGGATACGACGCCATCTTCGGACGCAGGGTCAAGAGAGGGGACGGCAAGTCAAGAGCTTTCGTCGAGAAGGTTGTGTGCTTCCTGCTGAGGCTTTATTTCGGAGTTAAGG
>DFIB01000202.1 GCA_002371375.1 Mageeibacillus sp. UBA3708
GTGAAGGTAACGCAGTTGCCAAGGCGTGCGAGGCCATCGGAAGACAGCCTGAGAGCAGAAGTGCGGTTACGACGACAATGCTCATGGGATGCGCCGTTGCAGAGACAACAGGTCTTTACGCACTCGTTATCGCGATCCTGCTGATTTTCGTTGCACCCGGAAGATTCGTTGACATTCTCATGAATGCGATCAAGTAAGGAAGGCAAGATTAACGATGAATACACTTGATATCATATCAGTCAATATCTGGCAGATAATAATATCGTTGTGCAATCTCACGATCCTTTTCCTTATGCTCAAGAAGTTCCTTTTCAAGCCGGTCAAGAAGATGATCGCCGACAGGGAAGCTCTTGCAGCCAAAGAACTCGACGCCGCCAGGGAAGAGATGCGCCTCGCTCAGGAGGAGCGCACCAAGTGGACCAAGCGCATGTCCGCTGCAGAGGCTGAGGCCGGCGACATCGTCAAGAGAGCTACCGTCAAGGCGGACAAGCAGAGCAAGATGATCATCAATACGGCCAAGGAACGTGCTGACAGTATCGTTGAACAGGCGAAGTTCGAGGCGGAACTCGAGTATAAGAACTCTGCTTCCGAGATGAAGCACGAGATCATTGATCTGTCTTCGATGCTTGCAGGTAAGATGCTGAGAAGAGAGATCAACGAGGAAGATCACAGAGAATTGATCGACGATTTTATAGAGAAGATAGGACAGTCTGAATAATGAACGGCAGAGGCAGAGAATATGCATCGGCTCTGATGGAGATTGCATTGACCGAGAATATACCGGATGAACTTTACGATTCGCTCAAGGTCGTGAAGAGATCCCTCCAGGATTCCCCTGAATATGAGGAACTCCTGCTCTCGCCTGCTATCCCTTCGGGGGAGAGAGTCTCTCTGGTCAGGAAGGCTTATGAGGGGCAGGTGCACGATTACATTCTGTCGTTCATGTGCGTTCTCACCGAGAAAGGACATATCAGGGATTTTGGAGAGGCATTCTCTTCTTTTGAGGAGATGTACCTTGATATGGCCAGGAGAACGGAAGCTGTTGTCTACACGGCAGTCGAGCTTACACCCGAACAGAAGGCCGGCATGAAGAATGCACTCGAGAACAGGCTCGGCAAGACTGTTGATATCAAGTACAGGATCAATGAACGCCTCATCGGCGGCGTTGTAGTTGAAGTGGACGGCAAGAGACTCGACTGGAGCCTCAAGCGCCGCCTTAAAGAGATAAAGGAAGTTATGGAGCAATGAACCGGAAACCCGAAGTAATCAGCAATATCATCAAGGAACAGATCAAGAACTATCACGACAAGATAGAGATGAGCGAGACCGGCACGGTAGTAGTTGTCGGTGACGGCATCGCGAGCGTTTACGGACTCCGTGAATGCATGGCCAGCGAGCTTCTCGAATTTGATGACGGCTCTGTCGGAGTGGCACAGAACCTCGAGGACGAGACGGTATCCGTCGCTATCCTGTCGGACAAGAACGATATCAGGGAAGGCTCCACGGTCAGGAGAACCGGCAAGGTTCTGTCTGTTCCCGTAGGAGAGGCGTTCCTCGGAAGAGTCGTGGATGCCCTGGGCAATCCGATCGATGGCAAAGGCCATATAGCAAGTTCAGGCACGAGACCGATCGAAGCGGAGGCTCCGGGAATACTCGAGAGACAGAGCGTATCAGTTCCGATGCAGACCGGCATCAAGGCAATTGACTCCATGATCCCGATCGGAAGAGGACAGCGTGAGCTTATAATCGGTGACCGTCAGACCGGTAAGACCGAGATCGCTATCGATACCATAATCAACCAGCGCAACAGCGGAGTCATCTGTATTTACGTCTCCATCGGACAGAAGAGCACTTCGGTAGTTGCACTGGCACAGGAGCTCATCAAGGCAAACGCGATGGATTACACGATAATCGTCTCCGCTTCCGCATCAGAGAGCGCCCCTCTCCAGTACGTCGCACCCTACTCGGGATGCGCAATGGCTGAGTATTTCAGAGAGCAGGGCAAGGATGTCCTGATCATATACGATGACCTGTCCAAGCACGCTGTGGCGTACAGGGCAATGTCACTTCTCATCAGAAGACCTCCGGGACGTGAAGCATATCCGGGAGATGTCTTCTATCTCCACTCCAGGCTCCTCGAAAGAGCAGCCTGTGTGGCCCCCGAATTCGGCGGAGGATCAATCACTGCTCTCCCCATCATCGAGACACAGGCCGGTGACGTATCGGCATATATCCCGACCAACGTCATATCGATCACGGACGGCCAGATATTCCTTGAGACGGAATTGTTCCACGCAGGCATCATGCCGGCCATCAACCCGGGTATATCAGTCAGCCGTGTAGGCGGTTCAGCCCAGCTCAAGGGCATGAAGAAAGTCGCCGGAACATTGAAGCTCCTCTACTCACAGTACAGGGAGCTCCAGAGCTTTGCACAGTTCGGTTCGGATCTTGATGCCGACACCAAGGCAAGGCTTGCATTGGGAGAGAGGATCGTTGAAGTGCTGAAGCAGAAACGGAACAGCCCTATCTCGATGGGATGCCAGGTCGCGATCGTCTATGCCGTCATCAACGGGTACCTTGATCCCTACCCCGTCAGCCGCGTACATGAATATGAGCAGAAGCTCTACGAGAAGCTGAATACCGATTATCATTATTTCATTGAGAGAATCGAACAGAATCAAATGGAAGACTTCGACATAGAGACTCTCAGGAAAGTCCTTGATGAGATGAAGGAATTGATGTAAATGGGCGCAGATACGAAGCAACTCAGGATCAGGATCAAGAGCGTTGACTCTTCACTACACCTCACCAAAGCGATGGGTCTTGTGGCATCATCGAAGATCCGACGTGCCAATGAGGAGATGGACAAGACCAAGCAATACCTCGGCGCATTGGAATCAATGGTGAAGGAACTCTCGCTTGCTCCGGAGTGCCGCAGGAGCCCTTATCTCAGGACGTCAGAAACACCTGAGGATTCACCGCGGACGAAGCTCATCGTCATAGCCGGAGACAGAGGACTTGCAGGCGGGTATAATGCTAATGTTTTCAAGCTTTTGAGAGATTACGGATCATGTGAGATCATCCCGTTGGGACGCCGTATCTGCGACAGGACCGAATCGGAGTTCGTATCTTCGGAGTCATTCTCTTATAAGGATGCAAGAGAACTTACGAGGACACTATGCGAAGGATTTATTAAAGAAGAATACGACAGACTCGGCATAATCTGCACCAGATATGTGAACATGATGACACAGATCGCCGAGATCCGCTGGATCCTTCCCCTTACGAGAGATGAAGGCGTGAAGAGAACCGGCATGATCTTCGAACCGGACGAGCTCACGGTACTTACTCATGCTGTCCCGGAGTACGTTACCGGTGCCATTACGGAGGCCGTCAGAGAGAGCTTCGCCAGCGAGGTAGCTGCCAGGAGAATGGCTATGGACTCCGCGGAGAAGAATGCGCAGGCCATGATTGATGATCTGGCACTCCAGTACAACCGCGCAAGACAGAGCGCAATAACACAGGAAATAACAGAGATCGTCGCAGGAAGCGGCAGATAAAGGTAAAGACAAATACAAAGAAATTAAGGCAGGAAGAAGACTATGAGAGAGAGACAACCCGGCAGAGTAGCTCAGGTAATGGGACCGGTAGTAGACGTAAGATTCGAGGAAGGAAGCCTCCCCGCGATCGATAATGCACTGACGATCGACATGGGAAGCAGAGTCCTGACAGTTGAGGTCGCCCAGCATATCGGCGACAACACTGCAAGGTGTATCGCCATGAGTTCCACGGACGGACTTAAGCGCGGCACGGAGGTAATCGATACCGGCAAAGCGATCAACGTTCCCGTCGGCAAAGAGACTCTCGGAAGGATCTTCAATGTCCTCGGAGATGCTATAGACAAAGGGCCTTCCTTAGCTCACTGTGAGCGCTGGAATATACACCGCCAGCCTCCCTCATACGATGAACTGTCAACATCGACCGAGATACTCGAGACAGGAATCAAGGTCATCGACCTCCTCTGCCCCTATTCCAAGGGCGGTAAGATCGG
>DFIB01000073.1 GCA_002371375.1 Mageeibacillus sp. UBA3708
GCGGGGTGAGGACGGTGGACCGCGGAACGATGGAGATGTTCGAAGAACAGGCATCGGCAAAAATATGGATAGACAATGCGCTGAACTGCGTATGGTTCGGTTTGCCGAAGAAGAAGGGACAGGTGTATTTCAACACTTGGCACGGGAGTATGGGGATCAAGAGGCTGTCGGGGAATTTCAAGGGGCGGAGGAGAGCTGCCAAGTGCAACAAACTCACTGATTACTGCATTACGAACAGCAAGTTTGAGGAGGATGTGTTCAGAAAAGAATTCTGGCCGGACGTTAAGTTCCTGAAGTTCGGACACGCACGCAACGATATATTCTACGATGATGAGAAGATCAGGGAAGCAAAAGCGGCGGTCTATGAGAAATACGGACTTGAGGAGGATACAAGGATACTTCTGTATGCACCTACCTTCAGAGATGACGGGAGAGGCGGATTCTTCAATGTTGATTTCGAGGAGATCAGGATGGCGCTGGAGGAGAAGTTCGGCGGAAGCTGGGTCGTTATCGTAAGGCTGCATTTCAAGGACCGCATCAAGGCCGGTCAGATACAATTTGGCGAGAAGATCAAGAACGGCGGAGGATACCCGGATATGCAGCAGTTGATGGCTGCAACCGACATAGGCATGACAGATTACTCCAGCTGGGCATACGACTTTATACTGACGGGGCGCCCGCTGTTCCTGTATTGTCCCGATCTCGAGTATTATCAGGGCGGGCGCGGATTCTACTATCCGATCGAGACAACACCATTCCCGATCTCAAAGGATCAGGATATGCTTCTTGAGCAGATAAAGGGATTTGACGCGGTCAGATACAGTAACGATGTGAAGGCTTTTCTTGAGGACAAGGGATGCTACGAGGAAGGCAAGGCCTCCGAGAGGTCGGCCGATTTTATACTGAAGATCATTAACGGAGAGACTCTATGAACACTGCACTTATCTTTGCCGGAGGCGTGGGCAGAAGAATGAATTCGGGGGCCATTCCCAAACAGTTCCTGGAGTATGACGGCAAGCCGATAATCATACATACTGTTGAACACTTTGATAAGCACCCGATGATCGACACTATCGTCGTTGTTATGGTGGAAAGCTGGATCGACACGTTCAGGGAGCAGCTTGTTAAGTTCGGCATCTCCAAGGTCACATCCGTGATTGCCGGCGGTGCAACGGGCCAGGAGTCGATCCGGCTCGGACTTTATGAGGTCGAGCGCCTGGCCCGGGAGGATAATATTTCGGCAAACGAAGTGACAGTACTGATACATGATGGCGTAAGGCCGCTTATCAATGAGAAGCTGATCACCGATAACATTAATGCGGTAAAAGAATTCGGCAATGCAGTAACCGTGGTGCCGTCCATAGAGACAGTGATCGAGATAGATGACGACGGCGATATCTTCAAGGTGGCTGACAGGAGCATATACAGGCTCGCCCGGGCACCGCAGAGCTTCATCCTGTCAGATATCCTCGAGGCACACAGGAGATCGCTCGAGGACGGGACGGATTATATTATCGATTCGGCAATGCTTATGCGACACTACGGTGCGGTACTGCACACAGTGGAAGGACCTATTGAGAACATAAAGATCACGACGCCAATGGATTACATCGTGTTCAAGGCTATGGCTGATGCAAAGAGAAGAGGAGAGATCTGATATGTCCTTTGCCCCTGACAGAGTAATAAATGACAAAGCGGTCGACTGGGACAAGCTCCGCGGTTCGAGCGTGCTGATAACCGGAGGAACGGGACTTGTCGGATCAGTCTTGACAAGAACTCTGCTATATGCCAATAAGAAGACCGGAGCAGATATCAGGATCACTCTTGCCGTCCGGAATATGGATAAGGCAAGGCGGCTCTACGGCGGCGCGGCGGGCGTCACACTCATTCAATACGACCTTGCATCTCCGGGTGCTGAAGCCTCCCCCTCTCACTCCCCCGCTTACCCGGGAATAGAAGGGTCCTTCGACTACATCATCCACTGCGCGGCAGTGACGTCATCAGCCATGATGGTGAACAGTCCTGTCGAGACGATAGAACTGGCATATAACGGGACTTCGGCCATGCTCAGGACTGCAAGGGATAATAACGTCAAAGGCATGGTGTACATATCGTCGATGGAGGTGTACGGGCAGACCGATGAGAGCATGAATCCGGTGACGGAAGAGCAGCTCGGTTATGTGGATCTCCGCAATGTGAGAAGTTCCTATCAGGAGAGTAAGAGGATCTGCGAGCTGCTGTGCACTTCATATGCCTCGGAATACGGCGTGAGAGTCGTCAGCGCGAGGCTGGCCCAGACCTTCGGGGCGGGTGTGAGTCCTGAGGAAGGAAGGGTTTTCGCGCAGTTCGCGAGGAGCATAATTGAGGGCAGAGATATCGTCCTGCACACTGACGGGATGTCCGTGGGCAACTACTGCGCCACGGAAGACATGGCGGCGGCGGTGTTGATCCTGCTGACCCGGGGAGTCCCGGGAGAAGCTTATAACGTGGCGAACGAAGACAATTCGCGGACGATCCGTGAGATGGCACAGCTCTGCGCTGAGAAGATCGCGGAGGGCAGGATCGGCGTGGTGTTCGACATTCCGGAGAAGAGCAGCTTCGGGTACGCACCGCCAACAAAGCTGAGGCTGTCGTCCGCCAAGCTCAGAGGACTCGGCTGGGAACCGCAGTACACGCTGGAGGATATGTACCGTGCAATGATCACATACTGGGACAGCTGCGCTGCTGAAGCCGGCGGTGAAGGTGATGGCGATTGCGTCCGGGCGGCGGAGGACTCCTGATGGGAGACGTCGGAACATCAGACGCTATCCGCAGAGCCGACAACGACAATGCTCACGGGACGGCCGGACCATCTGGCTGCGCGGCGCTGTCGGCTGAGGACAAAAAACGCGTCCGGCAGATCCTCATCTCAATGCTCAACGATATACAGGATGTAGCAGATTCGAACGGCATCACATTCGAGCTCGGCGGCGGTTCGGTGCTCGGTGCAGTCAGACACAAGGGCTTTATCCCCTGGGATGATGATATAGATATCAACATTACAAGAGGCGAATGGGAGAGGCTTCTCCCGCTTCTCCGTTCCGGCTTCGGCTCCAAATACGACATTCTCACACCCGGCTGTGATGGCAATTACGCGTTACTGTTTCCTCAGATACGGCTGTCAGGCACGACCCTCAGGACCCGGGACGACCTGAAGAACGACCGGTGCGGAGTCCCCATTGATGTCTTCATTATCGAGAATACCTACGATAATCCGGTGCTGCGCTTCTTCCACATGCTGGGATGCCAGTACTACGGGTTCGTTACATCCTGCCGCAAATTCTACAGAGACAGGTCGGCGCTCCTGCCGTTCGCAGTCTCAACAGGCAAAAAAAAACTCGTCTCATCCACCCGCGCGAAAATACATTTTGGCCGGATGATCTCCTTCCTACCTTTACAGAAGCTGGCTTGCAGGGCCGACAGATGGAACGGAAAGTGCCGCGACAATGATTCGGCCCTGGTCACAGTCCCCACCGGACGCAAACACTTCAGAGGCGAGCTCCGCAGAAGAGATATCTTCTTCCCCGCATCCCGTCTGGAATTCGAGGGCCGTCTCCGCCCCTGCCCCGGTGATGCCGATGCATATCTTACAAAGCTCTACGGTAACTATATTGAGATTCCTCCAGTGTCCGACAGAGAATCGCATTTGTATTTTGAGATATCGTTAGGAAGTGACTGAGTTCCCGGGACAGTGGCATTCGCTTGCGTGGGCGTTTCCGTAGAAAACAGGCACTGTTTCCGTAAAATTGCGGAAAAATTTTGAAATCCTGCGGATTCCGCAAGAATCGGGGGTTCCTTCCGTAATTTTACGGAAAAATCTTAAAATCTTACGGAAACAGGGTATTGTGTTGTCTATCTGAAGAAGCTTAAGGACAGGCCTGACATCGGGGATTGACCCGGTGCTGTAACCTGCGGAAGTCCGCTCGCAAGTACGCTGCGGGCTTCACAGGTGGTAGCTTGATAATATTTGTCTACCGGGACTGCATTCAACCGGTCAGTTTTATACTTATACTTCCCCATAAAATCAAAATTCTTACCTGATTTTTCAGGGAAATGGGGAATTATAGCTATTATTCCCCATTTTCTATAAAAACAAACACTTTTGTTAAGCAGAATGGGGAAGTTTCCGGAACCACGCCGGCATGGTAAAAACAGGATTAATGTTAGCCGTAGGTAACCGATACTGGCCGAAGACACATCAGTCTGACCACAACATCTCAGTCCCGCTTGTCATCTGTCGTTCAAGGTTACTGCCCGATCGAGCCTGCTGATTACGCGTTTGTTATGGATACCTCTGTCGA
>DFIB01000071.1 GCA_002371375.1 Mageeibacillus sp. UBA3708
GCCTGTACCTCACGGTACAAACCTTACAAGTCGCTTTAAGGTTCGTCGGCAACTACGCCCCTCGGGACTTTCACCCGAGGTTCGGGACATGCCCGTCATACTATAAAAGGGTGTCCCAATCACCTTGGGACACCCTCTGTAATACTCGCTGTCAGACCTATACGAACCTGATCCGGATCCTTATTCTTCTGCGGGAGCTGCTGCATCTGTTGCTTCCACTGCGGGAGCCTCTTCAGCCGCCTCAGCAGCGGGAACTGCCTCGTCCTCGACATCCTCAGGAACGTCCTCAGGATCAATGGGCTGAACTTCCTTGATGGAGATAGAGATCCTTCTGGACTCGGGCTGGATCTTGATAACCTTAGCCATTACCTCGTCACCGACCTTCAATACATCAGAAGGCTTCTCCAGTCTCTTTGTCGAGATCTGTGATACGTGGCAAAGCGCATCAAGGTCAGGCTCGAGCTGAACAAACGCACCGAAGTCGGTAAGTCTTACGACTGTACCCTTGATCGTTGATCCTACGGGTACTCTCTCTTCGATATTGTAGTAAGGATCATCCTCTTCCTTCTTGTATCCGAGGGAGATCTTCTTGGAATCACGGTCGAAGCTCTTGATGTAAACATCAACCTCATCGCCGACACTGAGAACTTCGGAAGGCTTCCTGATGCGCTTCCATGAGAGCTCGGAGTTGTGGCAGAGTCCGTCAACGCCTCCGATGTCAATGAATGCGCCGAAGTCAGGGAGACTTCTTACGACACCCTTATAGTGCTTGCCCACTTCGATTGAATTCCAGATCTCTTCAGCCTTAGCCTTACGCTCGTCTGTCTCAAGAACTCTGTGAGAACCGGAAATTCTCAATCTGTGCTTCTCTGTATCGAACTTCGTAATGCGGATAGTAAGTGTCTGTCCTACGTAGTCCTTAAGCTCGCCGGGATTACCCATGCCGATCTGTGTCTTATGAATATAGATGTCAACTCCGCCGTAGGAACCGATGATGCCTTCCTTAACGACGCTTGTGATCTTGACATCGACAGGTGTCTTATTCTCGAATGCTTCCTGAATAGCAGCCTTATTCTTCTCAAAATCAAGCTGGCTCTTGGAGAGGATGATCTCCTTGCCCTGATCGGAATTCTTGATGCTCTTTACAACAACAGTGATCTCCTGATGCTCTTCGACTGCCTTATCGAGATCGAAGTCGGGATCATTTGTGAATTCTCTGAGAGGAATCTTGCCTTCAGACTTGTCATGAACATCAACATAGACAAAATCAGCATCTGCCCGAATTATTTCTCCTTTTACTACAGCATTTCTCTTGACCGATGCCAACTGCTCCAAGGCTTCAGCAAAACTTGCATCGATCTGTTCCTGATTTGTCTTTACGTCATTCTCGTCCATTGTCTGAACAACCTCCAAAATAATAGCTTCCGGTGTCGAAGCACCTGCGGTGATACCAACCCTGTCCTGCGGCTTTATCTTCCCTTCGCGAATCAATTCCGCCGCATCGGTGACATCACTTATCAGATACGTTCTGACACAACGACCTCTGCATATGTCAAAAAGTTTATTCGTATTCGAACTCTTGCCCGACCCGATGACCAGCATCACATCTGATTGCTCCGACAATGATGCGGCTTCTTTTTGCCTATTTTCAGTCGTACTACAAATTGTATCAAAAATACAATTATTTGCAATCTTATTTTCAATATTTGCACAAATATTTTTAAAAACAGCAGCCGAAAAGGTAGTTTGCGACACAAGGATGCTGTCTTTCAGCTCGAAAGGGATCCCCCCGATCTCCTCGGGACTGCCTATAACTGCTACGCCCACGCCATATCCCTCAGCGTATCCGCAGATGCCCAGCACCTCGGGATGCCCCTTGCCGCCGGCTACGATGATATTTTTGTGCTCAGAAGCGGCCCCGGCAACTATCCGATGGATCTTGGCAACAAACGGGCATGTGCAGTCAACGATACTGCACCCCTTATCCTCCAGGATACGCGTCTCGGACGGCGGCACACCGTGAGCTCTAATCAGAACCGTCGCTCCTTCCGGCACTTCAGAAGCGCTGCCGCAGATGATAAAGCCGCCGCGGGTAAGCTCATTCAATACTATTTCGTTGTGAATGAGCTCGCCCAACATGACAAGGTCTCCGGAATACTTCCCGGAGGCCTTATCCTTAAGCATATTATGTGCAGTCTCAACGGCGTGCTTTACGCCGAAGCAGAATCCCGATGACCCGGCTGTAGTTACAGGCATTATCTGACCTCTTCGATGTAGGAGATCAGGAGATCCCGCGTCTGTTCGATATCGACTTTGGATGTATCGATCACAACCGCCTCAGGCACCTGAACAAGCGGCGATACGGCCCTGTTCATATCCTGCTCGTCACGCTTGATTATATCGGCGAGGACCTCTTCGTAGCTCTGGGATTCATCTCCGAGTTCCTTGAGTTCCGCAAGCCTCCGCTCGGCCCTTACCTCAGCGGGAGCCGTGACGTAGAACTTGTATTTCGCGTTGGGAAGCACGTTGGAAGCGATATCCCTTCCGTCAAGCACAAAAGTCTGGCTCTTGGCGATCTCGCGCTGCATGTCGACCATCTTAACGCGGAGCTTCGGATGAGCGCTTACGGATGATGCGGCCATGGACACCTCAGGCGTTCTGATCTGCCCCGTAACATCCTCCCCGTTGAGGATCATGTGCTGGATCCCGTTCTCGAACTTAACTTCGATCTTCATATCATCCAGCATTGCATTGACCTGTTCTTCATTCTTCGGATCAATACCATTCTTGACTGCACAAAGTCCGCATGTCCTGTACATCGCACCCGTATCAAGATACATGATGCCGAGCTTCTTTGCCACACCCTTGGCCAGAGTGCTCTTGCCTGATCCTGAGGGGCCGTCTACTGCGATCTGATAAATACTCATTTTACTGATTCTCCTGTATTTTGTCTTGTCTGTTATTGTACCATCACTTGTCACTTCATGAATCCGTTAATGATCTCTTCTTCTGCTTCCTGCTCAGTAAGTCCCAGTGTCATCAGCTTGATTATCTGTTCACCTGCGATCTTACCTATTGCAGCCTCATGGATCAGTTCCGCATCAACGCAGTTCGCCTTGAGGGCGGGAACGGCAAGTATCACGCCTTCATCCATGATGATCGAGTCGCACTCCGAATGACCGTGACATGGTGCATTACCGGAGATGACAGCCTCGAATTCCTGATATGAATGGTCTCTGGCGACTGCCCTTGATACGACGTCTGCAGAAGAGCCAGCGCCGTTAAGTTCAACATTGTACTTGCTTATGGCACGCTGGTCATCGTGGGTCATAAGACGCTCTCCTACAAGCAGCTTGCAGCCTGCCGCCAGCGTAGCATTAGTTACTCTGGTCGTATCGTCAACACCCTTGATCTGGACCATCTCCATTTCGCAGGAACTGTCTTCCTCCATGAATACCTCGGTAACCGGATTCATGATCCTCTTGCCTTCACCGGTGCCGGACCCGTAATGCTTCTCGACATACTTGATATGGGCACCTTTGCCGATATGGAATCTGTGTATACCGTCGTGCTTCGAGTCGACATTACCGCAGTTGTCGATCCCGCATCCTGCGACGATCAACACATCCGCACCCTCCCCGATGTAGAAATCATTGTACACCGCTTCGGAATGGCCTGTCTTGGAGATGATGACCGGAATATGCACGCTCTCGTTCTTAGTTCCCGGCTTGAT
>DFIB01000227.1 GCA_002371375.1 Mageeibacillus sp. UBA3708
TTGCCCCCGCCGATGACGCAGCCTTCGCTGTCGTAGAATACTGCCGACTGTCCCGGCGACACGCCTGCTACCGCATCGTCAAGAGTCACCAGTACGCGCTGATCGTCACAGCGCCTGATATAAGCCGGTCTCTCGGGCTGGTGGTAGCGCGCTTTGACAAAGCAGCGGACAGGTTCACCTGTAATGTCGTCAACGCTCAGGAAGTTGACTTCTCTGCAGTAGAACGAACTGCACATGATGTCAGCAATGGTGCCGAGCACGACGGTGTTGTCATCAGGTGATATCTTAGTGACGTATGCGGGCTTGCCGAGCGCAATACCCAAGCCTTTGCGCTGACCGACGGTATAACCGTAAATGCCTTTGTGCGTGCCGAGCACATTTCCCGAAGAATCTACAAAGCTGCCTTCTCCCGGAACGGGACGGTCAGAATGTTCCTTAATAAAATCCTGATACTTGCCTTCCGTTACGAAACATATCTCCTGCGAGTCACTTTTCCCGGCACAGGGAAGTCCTATCTCTGCGGCGATCTTCCGGACCTCATCTTTGGTATATGTACCCAGAGGCATCATCGTATGGCTCAGGTGTTCCTGCGTCAGCTTGTATAACATATATGTCTGGTCCTTGGCCGCATGAAGTGCCTTCTTAACCGTGTATCTGCCGTTATCCAGCTTAACTATATTGGCGTAATGCCCCGTTGCCACGTACTGCGCATCGAAAACATGTGTAAGCTCCATCATCTTGTCCCACTTCACATACTTGTTGCACTCGATGCACGGATTGGGAGTAAGGCCGTCCAGGTAATCTCTCACGAAAGGCTTGACCACTCTGTTGCCAAACAGCGACAGGCAGTTATGAGGATGATATTTGATCCCTATTATCTCGGCCGTCATCCGCGCGTCATCGATCTCACAGCACCTGCTGTCCTCTCCGCTGTCGCCCTGCCATGTCCTCAAAGTGATGCCGATGACCTCATGACCTTCCTGCTTAAGAAGGTATGCAGCGACGCCGCTGTCGACTCCGCCTGACATTCCGACCAGTACTCTTGCCATCAGAATGATGCTCCTCTCGAATAGACTGACATGATTATACCGCAAGTGGTTGCGTGAGCAAATGTCTGCACCGCGCAGACCAAATCGTTACCGTCAAAAACTATAATTTAATCAGTAATATCAGACATAAGGAGGCAGTGATATGGATACTGAATCTATTGGTCCCGCAAACAACTCCGATAACGTGACACTTGTGCCTGCCAGATGCACTAACTGCAGCGGCGAACTGACGGTGGACCCGTCGCAGGAGGCAGCGGTGTGCAAGTACTGCGGAACGCCTTTCGTAATATCGAAAGCGATCCAAAATTACACCATTCACAACAACACTTATCAGACGAATGTTGTGAATGACCAACGTAAGGGCACTGTGGAAGCGATCCTCAGCTACAAGAGCGAGCAGGAAGAGAAGAAATACAACCGCAAGCAGCAGGAGAAGATCATAGCGGAAGACAAGAAAAAGCGGCGCAACAGGATGATCCTGTGGGCGCTCGGCTGGATATTTATATTCCCTGTGCCGCTGACGATCCTGGTCCTTCGCAGCAAGACTTTCAACTGGAAGGTCAAGCTCGGCATCATCGCTGCTGCATGGATCGCGTACCTGATAATCTTCTTTATTGTGCCGAAGGTAAGAGGCACGAGCTCCACACCGGCTACCAATCTGTCGTCCTCGGTAACAGAGACGACTGCCGCAACCACGACGGCAACAACGACCGAATCAACCACGGAAGCGACAACGTCCGAGACTACTGCCGAGACATCTGATCCCGAGGACGAGAAAGCACGCAAGGCAGTTGCCGACGGTGATTATTCACTTGTATCCAAGGACTTCAAGAAGACGATGGATTCATACGAGAAATTCTATGACAAGTACATCAAATTCATGAAGAAGTACAAGTCCGGCAAGGGCGACATGGCCAAAATGATGAACGAATACATGGACATGCTCTCACAGCTCGAAGACTGGAGCAATAAGATGGATAAGATCGACGAGAGCAAGCTCTCGGCAGCCGACGATGCGTATTTCCTGCTTGTTACCGCAAGGATAGAGAAGAAGTTGCTGGATGCTGCGATAACGTGAAGAATTGGGTTTGAAATAGATGTTTAGACAGGGGAGGTATCTCATTAATATGGGATGCCTCCCGGTTATTTATGTAGGATTTGAGTGGCGTTTAATGTGTAAATGTTTTTTGAATAATAGTGTCCGCAGGTCAAATATGTGACAGAATGGTATAGAATAATTATATGTTCTGAAAAGGAGATTCTTGTGTATGGAAAAGAAAAAACTATTCTCCACTGATGACATGTTGAAGGTCCTTGATGCTTGTTATGCTCAGTCAGTCAAAGGTATCAAGAATGTAAGTCCTCCGATTGAGAGGCTCGCAGACGATTATTTAAAGAAGAATCCAAATGTCGAAGTTGCGGCAAAGAAGATGCTGAATTATCAGGTAGCTAAGTGTACCACATCAGGCTTTATTACCGGATTTGGCGGACTGATTACTATGCCTGTTACTATCCCTGCAAATCTGAGCAGCGTTTTATATGTACAGATGAGAATGATTGCTGCTACTGCATATATGGGCGGTTATGACCTGAATGATGATCAGATTCAGACATTTGTTTATGTATGTCTGGCAGGAGTATCGATTACCGAGCTGATCAAAAAAGCAGGTGTGAATATTACTAACAAATTGGCGTTGAAAGGCTTGGAGAAACTGCCCGGTAAGATCCTGACTAAGATCAATCAGAAGGTTGGATTCAGACTCGTGACAAAGTTCGGTGAGAAGGGAGCGATCAATCTTGTTAAGGTTGTTCCTGTAGCCGGAGCAGTTGTAAATGCAGGCTTTGATTTTGCTGAGACAAAAGCGATAGCTAACAGAGCATATAAGATGTTTATTGAAGGTGAATATACAGCACCCGCTGATGAAGATAAAGCTAAACTGGTCTCGGACACTTCAACTGACGGTGTTGTTGACAACGGTATTCTGGATAGTGATGAAGCCCTGAGAATACTTGCTGAATCAGAGGTGTAGAGTAAGATATGTCGATGTTAGTTGAATTGAGTATGGCTCTCAAACCACAAAGAGATGATAAGATAGGTTATTTGCAGTCGTCTTTGTTTCAAGGTGTGTTGATGGAGAGTATCAATAAGGATTATGCTGAGACAATACATCAGAATGGCCTTCATCCTTACAGTCAATGCATATATAACCGTGACGGATTGGTGTGGAGTGTCAGGACAGTTAATGATGATGCATATCATGGAATAATAGAACCGTTGTTATCTCCCAGTTTTAGGACGTTTGAATTGAAACAAAGAGAATTGGCGGTTGAAATAGTCAATAAGACAGTTAAGTCAATATCATACGAAGATTTGATGAAGACGTTTAATTCAGATGATGTTGACAGATATGTAAAGGTGTTGTTCGATTCTCCGACAGCGTTCAAAAGTGACTCAAATTATGTCTTTATGCCTGATATCAAACTGATCTTCGGAAGTTTGATGCGTAAATACAGTTCTGCTTCATCCAGTACTGATATGTCAGATGATGATACACTGGAATATATAGCTACACATACAAGCTTTTCTGATTATAAGATTAGAAGTGTCCGTTTTCCTTTGGAGAATACAAGAATACCGGCTTTTATGGGAGAGGTAACGCTTCATTTCAGAGGGACCGATACAATGGCCAGATATGCAAAGATGCTCCTCGAGTTTGGTGAGTATTCAGGCATAGGCATAAAGTGTGGCATGGGAATGGGATCAATAAAGATAGAAAGAGAGGGAAGATGATGGAGCAAAAAGAGATTAAACTGATGATTGCATCCTGTGTCTCGGTTATCAGAGATGCAGCTATTGATGTTTGTGCTCCTTTTACGCTTGATGATGCGGACAAACAGAAGATAGCTAACGCAAAACAGTTGATTTTTGCAGACGATGTGACCGATGCCGGAACAAGGAAGAATCTTGAGAGTATCTTTAACGTTCTGAATGGGAATAATGGACGCAAACATTATATTCCCCGTCCGGTAATTGATGAAGATATTAATTACCCGACTGATGAAGAGACATCGTGCGATTATGAGAGTCTGTCAAATAGAATCAATGCATGTATTGAAGGGAATGAACTTACGGATAGTGGCCTTAACAGTTTTCTTGAAAATCTGGAGAACGAATTAACATATATACCCGGAACGACAAATGACCCTGATATTTCTCTTTTTGATCAGGCAAAGATGATTGCTTGTGTAGTATCGTGCTTGCCTGATGAAGCATGTTCGTCTTCGGATGATCTGTTTTTGTTGTACTCAATGGATTTCTCCGGTATTCAGGATTTTATTTATACCATCAACAGCAAAGGAGCTCTCAAGACACTCCGTGCCAGGTCTTTCTATCTTGAACTACTGATGGAGAATATCATTGATGAGTTGTTGTCACAATTGAATCTTTCCCGAGTTAATGTTATTTACTCCGGCGGCGGTCATTGTTATCTTTTGTTGCCAAATACCGACCAAACTGTAAAGATAATCGAAGAATACAACAATTCCGTTAATGAATGGCTGCTGGATACATATGATATCTCCTTATATGTTGGCCATGGATATACGCCATGCAGCTGTTTGTCACTGCGTAATATCCCTAATGGCAGTTATGTTGAATTGTTCAGAAATGTCAGCAGAGAGATATCAGACAGGAAAGCAAACCGTTATACAGCGGAACAGATTATAAGATTTAATAGCAGAATCGCTGAAGACTATTCAAGGGAATGTAAAGTGTGCAGAAGAATTGATAAGCTGAATTCCGAGGGGGAATGCTCGATTTGCAGCGCCATTAAGGAATTCTCAAACAGCATTCTTCATCACGGGTTCTATTGCGTTGTAAATCAAACAAATGCAGGTTTGCCCTTGCCGGGTGGATTAAGAGTTGTCTCAGCAGGCAATGACACTGATTCGATCGATAAAAGAACTATTGTCAGGACATACCGCAAGAGGCAGATAAAAGATTCCGGTATCTCATCCAGGGGATTATGGATCGGCGACTATGCGTCTTCATGCAACACTCTTGAAGAAATGGCGGCTGATTCCAAAGACGCAGGTCGTATTGAGAGAATTGGTGTATTGCGTGCTGATGTGGATAATCTCGGAACTGCTTTCGCTTCAGGATTCAAAGCCGCAAATGGCGGAAACATTCTAAAGACTGCAGCTTTATCCAGACAGTTGTCCCTGTTCTTCAAGTATCATATCAATTCTGTACTGAGTAATAAAAACAGGAATGCCACAATCTGTTATTCCGGCGGTGATGATCTGTTTATTGTCGGGGAGTGGTACAGTGTCATTGAATTGGCTATGGATATCAGTGCCGCATTTGAGAGATATACGGAAGGTGCGCTCACTTTATCTGCAGGTATAGGTATCTATGACAGTAAGTACCCCATTAGCAGGATTGCATATGAGACAGCAAAGATGGAAGATCTGTCAAAACATCTGGAAGGTAAAAATGCCATAACACTGTTTGAGGATAATACTTACCATTGGAATGAGTTTGAAGGTGAAGTTCTTGGAGAGAAGTTTGATGTGCTCGCAACATACTTTGACAGAATTGATTCGCGCGGAATGAGTTTCCTTTACAAGTTGCTTGAGCTGATCAGAAATCAGGACGACAGGATCAACTTTGCAAGATTTGTATACATCATCTCGAGATTGGAACCGGGCAAGGACTCGCCTCCGGATAAGAAAGACAGTTATAGGGTATTCTCGAATAATATGTGCACATGGATTAGATCCGAGAACGACCGCAAGCAACTAATGACTGCAATAATGCTTTATGTATATTTGACACGTAATAAGGAGGATAAAACAAATGGAATTTCTGAATGAAGCAACCTATGTAAATCAGGCAGAGGAAGTGTTCAAAGAACTTCTCAAACCAACCAAAGATAAATTTGGTAAGGAGAAAAGACCTCAATTAGTTACGACTTCAAAACTGCGTAATATATTGGCGATGGCTGCGGATATTTATGATAGCGTTCTGCAGAATCCTTCTAATGTGCTTAACCCTGATACAGTATCAAGAATAGAGTATTTGAGAGTAAGAATGATATATGAGTCAGGACGTGAAGCGACTGTAAAGGATTTTGTTGTCAAAACCCGGCTTCTTGATTATGTGAAGATGATTGGTAATGATAAGAAGCGATACATTTTGTTTTATCGATACTTAGAGGCACTGGTTGCATTCCATAAGTTCAATGGCGGCAAAGAGAATTGATGTAGGGAGGAATTTAATATGCTTACAAAAATACAGATTACGGGAAATATAACAGTTGAAACAGGTATGCACATTGGAGGTTCATCTGCGTTTGCTGCAATAGGTGCGGTTGATTCCCCGGTCATCAAAGACAGCAGAACGAACAAACCGATAATCCCGGGCAGTTCGCTTAAGGGCAAGATGCGGGCACTTCTTGCCAAAGAAATGAATGATAAGGTGGTAAGTCCTGATGATGATTGCGAAGCAATTGCCAGGCTTTTTGGTACTGCTAAGAAAGATAAGGTTCGTGCAAGCAGGCTGCTATTCTCCGATATGAGTCTTACCAATGAACAGGAACTAAGGGATGCCGGACTTCAAAGTCTGACGGAAGTAAAATTTGAGAATACCATTAACAGAGCAACAGCTGTAGCCAATCCGAGACAGATTGAAAGAGTTGTCAGAGGTTCAGTATTCAATCTGGATATCATATACAATGTTGAGAATGTTGATGAAGTATCTGAGGATTTTAAGACTTTCTCTGAGGGGATCAAACTCCTGCAGTATGATTATCTTGGCGGCAACGGATCAAGAGGGTATGGCAAGATCACATTTAATAATCTTAAGGCAACTGTTGTAACCGGTTCATTGGATGAACAGATCATTCAAGAGTGTAATAATACATTGTCTCTGTAAGCAGACGAGGGATGATAATATGGATTATTGTATTTATAAACTTCATTTCAGTACCCCTGTTCATTTTGGTAAAAAAGCCTTAAGTGATTCGGAGTATTCGTTATGTTCTGATACAGTATTCTCTGCCCTGTGCAGTGAAGCGATAAATGGCGGTATTGATGTTCTGAATGATCTGGTCATGAAAGCCCAATCAGGCTGTATAGTATTATCAGATGCATTGCCCTACATTGAAGATGATTATTTGCTTCCTAAGCCATATATCTATGTAGATCATAAAGATGATATTGATTCATCTGTAGTCAGGAAAGCATACAAGAATCTGAAATATGTTTCAATTCATGATTATGATGACTATTTAATGGGACGATTTGATATTGCCAATGCACCTTCGATTAACGAGCTTGGCGTTGAATCTCTCAAAGTATCCGCATCAATAAGGAATGATGATAATGAGACAAGACCATACGAGATCGGCACGTATGCCTTCAATGCCAATTGTGGATTATATATCATCCTTGGATTCGAACGTGGTGCAGACGAGCTGATTGATTCATTGATGCAGCACTTAAGCCTGAGCGGAATAGGCGGTAAACGGTCTTCCGGATATGGACGTTTTACATTTGAGAAAATATCACCTGATAAGATACTGGTTGATAAACTGACCGGAGACGGAACGGTGAGTGTTTTGATCAATACTGCTTTGCCGAAGGAAGAAGAACTTGAAGAGTCTCTGCAGGGGGCACAATATAGTATGATCAAGAGGAGCGGTTTTGTCTCATCTGTTAATTATGCTGATTCGTGGCAGCGTAAGAAAGATCAGATTATGTTCAAGTCCGGTTCATGTTTTGCAAAAGTATTTACAGGTGATGTTTATGATGTGTCTGCCGGTGCGGGAAGGCATCCGGTATACAGATACGGTAAACCAATGTTTCTGAGGATTCGCAAATGAAAGATTATTTGAAAGTATATAAAGCAAAGATACATGTAATGTCTCCGACATTTGTCGGCAGCGGCAAAGATATCAGTAAGAAGGAATACTGTTTGTCTGCAAGAGATCAGAAGGTATTTGTTTATGATCCTGCAAAGATGTATCAGCTGATGCAAAAAGCCGGAAAGTCCCGGCAATTTGAGGATTATTTGCTTAATGACAGCCGCAATGAACTTGAGAGGTGGCTTCAGGATAATCGTGTGTCTGTGTCTGATGTTGCAGGTGCTGTCAGGTATTCCGTATCCTGGGGAGACAGAATGGAACTTGGCAAGAGCAGAACGACGATTATGGAATTTGTCAAGGATCCTTATGGTTGTCCGTATGTTCCCGGTACAAGTATAAAAGGCATGCTCAGAACTATTCTGCTTGGATATGAAATCATGAAGAATAAAAAGGCTTACAGTCAGCAAGCAACCCGGATAAAGGAATATCATGCAGAAAGACCAGACAACAAGAATTATCGTAATGAATCAGAGAATGTTGAGAGCACAACATTTAATAAACTGAATAGAGATGAAAAGAAAAAGGATAATGCGGTTAATGATGTTCTTCAAGGATTGATCATCAGTGACAGCAAGCCGTTAAGCCTTGATAATTTGGTTCTGTGCCAAAAGATCGAATATCATACAAACAATGAAGAGACGGCTCTGAATATATTGCGCGAGTGTCTGCGCCCGGGGACTGATATTGAGTTTACCATAACTATTGATACTCAAAGCTGCCCGTATAGCATTGATGCAATTATGGAAGCTGTAAAAGTATTTAACGAGATGTATTATTCCTGTTTCCTCAGCAAATTCGGGTCCAAACAACGACCGGCAGATACTGTGTATATCGGCGGAGGTGTGGGCTTTGTCTCGAAGACTTTTATATATCCGATGTTTGGCCCCAATGAGGGCGTTAAGACAGCGGAGAATATTTTCAGGAATACATTGCCTGCAAGAGTATTCTCTGAGCATGGTCATAAGCATGACTCCAGAAACGGGGTCAGTCCTCATATTCTGAAATGCACCAAATTGAATGGGAAAAGATATCAGATGGGAATGTGCAGATTGATAATAGAGGTATAATAAGGAGTGGCTTATGGGTAAGGTTATTCTTTTCTCCGCAGCCGGCGGAACGGATCCAATATCGAACAGCAATTGTCAGGATGGTGCGTTGTTGCACATTTGCAGGGTTTATCAACCGGACAAGATATATGTATATATGTCTAATTATGCTTTGTCTTGTGAGAAGCTGGATAATCGCTATACGTATTGTCTTGAGAAATTGTATGCAAGAACAAGCAAGAAACTTGATTATGAATTGATTGAGAGACCTGAACTTGAAGAAGTTCAGGATTTTGATGCTTTTTACGATGATTACAAGAAAGTAATAAAAACTATAATGAATACGATGGAAGAAGGTGATACTCTATATCTGAATGCTTCCTCGGGAACACCTGCCATGAAGAGCACTCTCGTTGTCTTGGCAACATTAGGTGATGTAGACGGTATACTCCTTCAAGTTACCACTCCGGATAAAAAGATCAATAAGCACGTTCATGACAATTATGATGTTAAAATGCTGTGGGAGCTTAATCCTGACAATTCCGAAGGGTTTGTAAACAGGTGCAGTATCGTCAATTGTCAATCAATAGTTCGGATGAAGCACGAAGAAATGCTCAAGCAATTGATCAATTCCTATGATTACAGTGCCGCATTAAGTATGGCCGGGAATATGAACAGTGAAGAAACTAAGAATTATGTTCATTACCTTGAATATGCTGATTACAGGATGCAGCTAGACTATGATTCGCTTAACAAATTATCGATCAAGTATGGACTGAAGTCTTTTATACCTATAGCAACCGGCAAATACCGCAATGCCGTAGAATATGCATTGTCGCTGATAATTAAATCTGAAAGAGGTGATTATGCTGATTTTGTCCGAGGATTGACTCCGCTAATACTTGAACTTTTTATATTAATCCTTGAGAAGCATACAAGAATCAACGCAAGGGATTTTTGCTACAAAGATAAGTATTCCGGCGGATACAGATGGGATGTCGGCAAGATCAAAAAGAACAGTAAAACTACTGAGTGGCTTAATATATGGAACGAAGAGTATAAAGAAGGTTTCAAAGAGGGTAATTATTTACAAGCAATACACCTTCTGTTCGTTATCAAGAAGTACTGCAGTACTGATATTGTCAATCATTCCGAATTACTCCGAAATGTTGAAGAGAATGTCCGTAACAGCGCTGCGCATGAGATCGGCCCAGTTACTGCAGATACAATCAAGAAGATATCAGGTAGTTCATGCGATAAGATCATAAAGTCGATTAAGGCCTTGTTTAATTACTCCGGGGTTGTATCAGATACTAGAGTATGGGATTCATACCGGGATATGAATTCATACATTGTTAGCGCTATAAGTCAAATAAACAGGTGATTTGGCACGAATATGATAAATATTGTGTTGCACGAGGATATGAACACTCTCTTTTATGATATAATAAGAGTAATTCTTTTTGACGCGCAAAAGCTCCGGAAATCTCTTTGTTTGCTTAATTAGTGAGTGTAGCGTCTGAAAAGACTGATCCCCAACAGGGGACGGAAACTTGTAGTTCTTCTTGTCCTGCGGTTCTCCAACCGGGGTCTGAAAAGACTGATCCCCAACAGGGGACGGAAACTTGAGAGAGCAAAGCAAAAGCTGGCGGAAGGTATCGTCTGAAAAGACTGATCCCCAACAGGGGACGGAAACTTTTAAAATTCCACATATCTGTTACCTCCTAAGTCTGAAAAGACTGATCCCCAACAGGGGACGGAAACAAGGGTAGAGTGGATATCAAGCTGTTTAACGCAAAGGTCTGAAAAGACTGATCCCCAACAGGGGACGGAAACAAAGTTGATCAAAGAGATGTTGAAATTTGGCCTCAAGGTCTGAAAAGACTGATCCCCAACAGGGGACGGAAACTTTTAAAATTCCACATATCTGTTACCTCCTAAGTCTGAAAAGACTGATCCCCGACAGGGGACGGAAACAGAATGACGCAGTACCATTGTTAGAAACGTCCGTCTGTCTGAAAAGACTGATCCCCGACAGGGGACGGAAACTTGCTCGCAGCCAGTTCCATTCCCGTTCCGTGATGTGTCTGAAAAGACTGATCCCCGACAGGGGACGGAAACTTCTCCCAGGTTATTTCGTTTGTTCGGATCTCTTCGTCTGTCTGAAAAGACTAATCCCCGGCAGGGGACGGAAACTCAGCCGGTGTAGAAACCAGCTCATTCTCATCCAGTCTGAAAAGACTGATCCCCGACAGGGGACGGAAACTGTGATTTTCTCTCCATTTCGGATCGTTGCTAGTCTGAAAAGACTAATCCCCGGCAGGGGACGGAAACATACCGACCAGAATCGCAATTGGTAAAGCCATATATTGTCTGAAAAGACTGATCCCCGGCAGGGGACGACAAATGTCTATGAGGAGAAATAATATGTGCTTTGTGTATGTAATCAAACACGGAGCGGTATTGGGTATATCCGGCGGTCATTTGACCGTCAGGTATCCTGATGCCACAGTTGAGTCTATCCCGAAGAACACGATAGAAGGAATCTCGATCTTTGCTAAGGTGTTAATGTCTGCGGCATGCATTGAGTTTTGTCTTGGCAACAATATTAAAGTCGGTTTTTTCTCCGGCAGTGGAGTGTACAAAGGGAGCTTATCGCCGATTCTGTATTCTAACACCGAACGGCTGCGTAAACAGATTGATACCTCAGCGAGTTGTGAGTTTGCAATGTCGATTGCCAAACGGATTATCAGTGCAAAGATTAATAATCAGATTGTAATCATGAGAAGGTATTCACACAGTAATCTGAAGGGCAATGATGATGTGTATGTTATGAATAAGATGTCGAAGCATAAGGTTCCGGAAGCAGAATCCATTAACCGGATCATCGGCTATGAAGGGATTGCGTCAAGGAAGTATTTCGGGTGGATCGCTGATAATATTGAGGAAGAGTTCAAGTTCGAGAGAAGGTCAAGACGTCCGGCAACTGATCCTTTCAATTGTATGCTGAACTTTGGTTATTCGCTTTTGACAAAGGAAATCTATGGTGAATTGGAGAACAGGTATGTTAATCCGTATATAGGATACATCCATCAGGATAAATACGGGCACCCTGCTCTTGCAAGTGACCTGATTGAAGAATGGAGGCCGGTAATAGTTGATTCAACAGTGCTAAGTCTGATTCAAGGTCATGAGATAAAGAGAGAATCATTTGATGTGGATTCCGGCATGTGCAGGATGACGGAAGAGGCGATAAAGATATTTATCAGAAAGATAGAACAGAAGATGGAAACAAAGAATCATTATCTTAAATACATTGATAAAGCGTTGACATTCAGGGAAGCTGTTTGGCACCAGGCAGACAGAATGAGCAGAGCGATAGACAAAGAGAATCCCGATATTTATGTTCCGGTTATGATCAGGTGATATATGTTGACAAAAAGAAGTGTTCTGATCATCTATGACGTGGAAGAAACCAAGGTAAGGAATAAGGTCGTCAAAGAAATCGAGTCATATGGTGTACGGGTACAGAAATCTGCCTTCGAATGTTATCTGGACGATTCCAGTTTGAATAAATTGATAGACCGGATAAGAAGAATAATCGGGGAGGATGACAGTATCAGGGTATATAACCCGCGAGGCATGTGCTATGATCTGGTTGCAGATAAATATGTAGAACTATACTCTCCCAAGACAGTTATTGTATGATTCAAAGGCTTCTTTGTACCTGGTGCTCATCCAAGTCTGAGTTGATTCAGGTGAGAGGATCAGTGCCTCTTTTGCAAAAGGGAAGAAATAATTCTCTATCTGGCGTTCGGTAGAGTGGAAAACCAGTATGAAGGAATTGTTGTCTCTGGTTATGGTATCGTACATTGGTCTTTGGTGGAAGATTGTATTGTACATATCAAGTCCCTGAGTGGTCAGTCTTATTCTGAATTCCTGAAGGTCTCCGATTATGTATGGAACGCCGTTTTCTTTTATGCGTCGCTCGAGTTCTTCCCTTTCTTTGTTCTTGATGATGCCCGTGCCGTATGAGGTTACCTGGTTATCTATTTTTGTTATCCTTGAGATTCGGATCGACGCTGGTCTGTAGTCGCCGTTGTGCTCAATTGATGACAAACAGATAAGGTAGTGAAAGGGAGCTTCGTAATCGGATGATATTCTGTATGGTTTGATATAGAATTTGCGTCCGTCGATCATGTGAATTGGCAATATGCCTTTGTTGTTATCCGGGAGTGAGATATGATTGTTGATCGACTCTATGATCCTTTTGTAGAATATGCTTTCCCTGTCAAAGAACGGTAAGCGCGAGTAGTCTTCTATAATTGCTTTTATAAGTTCTCCTTGCGAGATGTTGAGTCTTGCCCCGGCCCATTCTCCTGTGACGGGATAGTATTCGTCATAGATGTCATTGCGCAGGCGCACTTTCAAAGTGATGTCTTTGGGATATGGCCCCCTGGTGTTAAGTGACTTGTCTGTATAATATGTCTCTTCGCAGTTAGACAGAATGAGGTTGATGAATCCTGATATGTTCTTCTGCCCCATTAGAGTAAGAGAGTCGTTAAGGATTACGTCATAAGCGTATTGACTCAGGTTTATATGCTGCCGCTGCTCGGAACGATATTGAGAAAATGATGGCATATTTGGCTCCTTGTACATATAGTATGAACTAATTATAGAGGATAATCGTTATTATTTGCAAGAAATATGAACTAAAATATTCGGCAAATGTACATTTTGAGGTGATTATCAAAAGGTTATTATATGAGTGTAACAAGTAAGCACTTTGGTGAACAAACGGAGGTAATCACTATGGGTATTGGATTAATCATTATCGGCGCCGGCTTTATCATTATCGGTTTGTCCGTTCTGAAGCAGGATTGATCCTGCTTCATGGAAGGTAGTCATCAGTCGCATATACATTAACTAACGGAGGTAATAGTTATGGGTATTGGTTTAATCGTTATCGGTGTCGGCTTTGTCATTATCGGCTTGTCCGTTCTGAAGCAGGATTGATCCTGCTT
>DFIB01000062.1 GCA_002371375.1 Mageeibacillus sp. UBA3708
ATATGGGAGGATTCCCGAGTGGCCAAAGGGAACAGACTGTAAATCTGTCGTCAGCGACTTCGGTGGTTCGAATCCACCTCCTCCCACCAGTAAGACCTCTACATCTTATGATATAGAGGTTTTCTTTTGCTCTTAATTGCCATTGAGTATAAATGATGTTAAAATTTCAAAGGTGATTGGAGGCTTTATGGGATTTTTGGATTATATTATTGCACTGGTTTTTGGTATTGTTGAGGGTATAACCGAATGGCTTCCCATCAGTTCGACAGGTCATATGATCCTGCTGAATGAATTTCTCAAGATTAACGTGTCAGAGAACTTCTTCGGATTGTATCTTGTTGTGATACAGCTTGGTGCCATCTGCGCTGTTATTCTGCTTTTCTGGAATGAATTATGGCCTTTCGGCAGGAAGGGTAATGACCATCCTTTGTCAAAGCAGGGATTTGGCAGATATATCAAGACAGACATTTTTCAGATGTGGTTCAAGATACTTGTGGCATGTATTCCCGCGACCATAGTAGGTGTGCTCTTTGATGACTGGCTTGATGAGCATCTTTACAATTATATTGTCGTAGCCATCTCGCTTATTGTTTTTGGTATTATCTTCATTGTTACGGAGAAACAGCTGAAGGACAGGAAGATAAAGCCTGAGATCACAAAGATCGGGCAGATTACGTATAAACATGCATTCATTATCGGTTTATTCCAGTTAATAGCAGCGATCTTTCCTGGTACATCAAGGTCGGGAACAACTATCGTCGGTTCTTTGATGATGAAGATCAGCAGACAATGTGCCGCCAAATTCACTTTCTTCCTTGCTGTTCCGGTAATGCTCGGAGCGAGCCTTCTCAAGATCCTCAAGTATGAGGGCGGAGTAACGGGAGGGGAGATAGTCCTTCTGATCATTGGTATGGTTTCTGCTTTCTTCGTAAGTATATTTGTAATCAAGGGATTGCTCAAGTATATCAGGAAGCACAACTTCAATATATTCGCATTCTACAGGATCGTTCTTGGTCTTTTGGTGTTGGTCTTTGGTCTTACGGGTATTATAGGTAAGTAAAATGAGATCTGATTTTGAGATACCGGAAGGATTTGAACCGATATGGGCAGATGATTTCATAGGTGATGCTCTAAGCTTTGCCGAATGGAATGAGGAGATTCACGAGAAAGGTAAGTTTTTCCATGAGCTTCAGGAATATGTTGCGAGCGAACGCAACGTATTTGTCAGAGACGGCCATGTGTACATTTGCCCTGTAAAGGATCACATGCCTGACGGCTCTCTAAGGTATACTTCAGGACGTATAAGCACATTCGGCAAGCATGAGTTCCGGTACGGATACTTTGAAGCAAAGGTCAGAGTTCCTAAGGGCAAAGGTCTGAGACCGGTATTCAGTCTTGTATCGGATACCGATAAATACGGTAAATGGCCCGGATGCGGTGAGATTGACATCATGGAATATAACTGTTCCGAACCGAACGTCCTGTACGGGACAATTCATTCGGCATCCGAAGGAGATAATCCGCATCATATCCTCCAGCAGGGCATATATAAGATCGCTCCGGATCATGCGCCTGACAGTGAATTCCATATTTATGCATGTGACTGGGAGCCGGGTCTTATCAGATTCTATGTGGATGGTGTGGAATACTTCAAATGTGAAGAACCCAAATCTTTTGATCATCCGATGTATCTGGCTCTGGGTGTTGCCGTTGGAGGTGACTGGCCCGGTGCCCCTGATTCGGATACTTTGTTTGACCCCGGCAATTCAATGTGCGTTGATTACGTAAGAATTCTGCGCAGAGAGAATTTTGTTCCGCCTGTCACCGGCAGAAGGCGCAGGATGCTCGGAATCTGCGGAGTATGGGAGGACGCCGAGAACTTTAACATGTTTATCAGGAGTCTCCAGTCTTCTGATGTTACTAAAGACTATGTACTTTCAGTTTTTACTTTCAGCATTCCCTCACCGAATGAAGATTCGTTCGAGTCAGATCTGAGATTCGCAAATTTCATTGATACAGTCGGCCTTAGCGGCATCATTATTTTCGGTGAGATGATCAAGAATGAGAGGATAATCGCAAGACTGATCAATAATGCTAACAAGCGCCGTATTCCTGTGATGATGTTTGAGCATACTATGCCTTTCTGCATCAATTTCCAGCTTGATTATGCCGACGGCTTTGAGAAAATGATCCGTCACATAGTCGAGGATCACGGCTTGAGAGAAGTAGATATGTTTGCCGGCTTCAGAGGCAATCCCTTCTCTGAAGAGCGTATTGAGATATATAAGAACGTTCTTAAGGAAAACGGTATACCTTTCGATGAGATGAGGGTTCATTACGGAGATTTCTGGGATGCTGCCGCATATCGTGTGCTCGAAGCTTTGTTAGGCTCCGGATACAAAGTTCCTCAGGCTTTTGTATGTGCTAATGATTCAATGGCGATCGGTGTTTGTGATGCACTTAAGAAATATGGCTATAAAGTTCCTGAAGACTGCATTGTTACGGGATTTGACGGTATCTGGAAGAGCGAGTTCCAGACGCCTTCTATCACGACGTGCGAGCCTGATTATGCTTTTTTGAAAGATACCATTCTTGATATCATGAATACATGCGACAGGAGCGAGAAGGATATCAAGGTCGGGTACAATATTGTTCTGCGCCATTCGTGCAACTGTAGACATGACGATCAGGAAAAGTGGCCTGTCATAGTGTCGAATCTGAATAATGATAACCAGGATTACTTCAGACATATGCTCGAGATGGGAAGATTCATTTCCAGAACTATAAGCATGAGCGATGTTGTTGATGCCTCAGCCGACCTTCAGCATTATTTGTGGTTGTGGAAGGATCAGTATTATTTTATCGGTATCCGTGAGGATGATGACTGGATACATGCCATCTTTGAAGGCTGGGGCGGAGAATACAAATACGACCGTAAGTTCTTCCATATGCCGGAGGTATTGCCAGACATGAACCTGCTGCTTGCTGATGACAGCGGAATTAATATACTTCTTTTTAAACAGGCAAAGGCCAGGACTGAATCGTTCGGATACATTGCTTCGGGACTCAGCGAGATATCGCTGAGATCACAACAGCGTTTTGAAGAGTTCTCCTTGTTCGTATCTGCCATGATTCATTCGGTTATCAATAACAGACAGCTCATCACGGCAAATCAGGAGATCGAGAGAATGTCAAATGCCGATTATCTTACCGGGCTGTTCAACCGACGCGGCTTCATGACTGAAGTAAGCAGAACGGTCTCAAATCCTGACAATATCAATAAGTGGATCACGTATTTTACAGCTGATCTTGACGGACTTAAGAATATTAACGATTATTACGGTCACAACGAAGGTGATCTTGCTATCAAGTCACTTGCAAATGCTATTAAGACTTATGTCGGCAATTCAGGGTTCTGTGCGCGTTACGGCGGTGATGAGTTCGCTTTCGCCATTATAGGTGACACGCCTTTGGCCGGCAAGATCGGTATGATACGTGACATTATCAACGATATTATTCAAAAAGACAGTTCTGTCAGCAGTAAGAGATACCGTGTTAAGGCAAGTATCGGATGCGGTGAGATGATGATCGACGCCAATACGACAAATATAGACGCCATCACACATATTGCCGATGTCGAGATGTATAAAGACAAATATTCTAAGAGATGATCACCTGTTATCGATAGGGATGTATTCCTGTCTGTCCTGAACACACATATATGCCGGCCTTATGATCTTGCCCGCATTGTTGATCTCTTCGATCCTGTGCGCTGACCAGCCGGATATCCTCGCGATCGCAAACAGGGGAGTGTAGAGTTCTACGGGAAGTCCGAGCATAGAGTATACAAAACCGCTGTAGAAATCGATATTGGCAGATACGCCTTTGAAAATCTTCCTCTCTTTGGCAATCAGTTCGGCAGACAGCTTCTCTATCTTCGAATAGAACTTGAATTCGGCTACGCGATTCTTCTCGACAGACAGCTGCTCAACAAACTCTTTGAATATCAGAGCTCTCGGGTCGGAAATGGAATAGACGGCATGTCCGAGCCCATAGATGACGCCTGCTTTGTCAAAAGCTTCTTTGTGAAGTATCTTCTTGAGGTATTCCGCGATCTCATCATCATTATCCCAGTCACTGATATTCTTCTTGATGTCTGCAAACATCTTCATCGCCATTATGTTGGCACCGCCGTGCTTAGGTCCCTTAAGGGAACAAAGAGAAGCAGCCACAGAAGAATAAGTATCAGTTCCCGAGCTGGATACAACATGTGTGGTAAAGGTGGAATTATTGCCTCCGCCATGCTCTGCGTGAAGAATCAGAGCTATATCAAGTATCTTGGCTTCAAGCGGTGTAAATTTGGAATCCGGACGAAGCATATAAAGAATGTTCTCCGCTGTTGACAGATCATGCCTCGGTCTGTGGATGATAAATGATCCCTTATCATTGTAGTACTGCTTTGCCTGATAGCTGTAGACTGATATCAGAGGAAAGAATGCGATAAGTTCCAGCGACTGCCTGAGCACGTTGGCGATCGACAGATCGTTGCAGTTCTGATCATATGCGTAGAGATTGAGAACACCTCTTGCCAGATTGTTCATTATGTCATTGCTGGGCTTCTGCATTATTACATCGCGCACATAGTTCTTAGGCAGCAATGTTCTGAATCCTGCGAGCATGTTGCAGAAGTCGGATAACTCTTTCTTGGAGGGGAGCTTGCCAAAAAGCAGGAGGAAGGAGGCCTCTTCAAATCCGTAATGATCATCCATCGGGTGGTTGGAAATAATATCCCTGACGTTGATGCCTCTGTAATACAGCTCACCGTCACACGGGACGGATTTGCCGTCAACATTACGGGACGCAACTATCTCGGAGACCTCTGTAAGTCCTGTAAGTACACCTTTGCCGTTGAGATCGCGTAAGCCTCTTTTAACATCAAATTTACTGTAAAGCTGCGGATCGATCTTCTCGTTCATGCAGTATTTTGCAAGAGCTTCAATGTCCGGAGTTACTTTTGAATATTTGTTGTATACGGGCATAGGGACCTCCTCAGATTAACAGTTATCCTAAAAATTATATAATAAATCAACTAAAAATGACATCTTGTAATTGGGGAATAAATATGGCAATTTAGTCGACTAAAGAATCAGATCAGAAAGCCGCCGTTCACGCCTATTATCTGTCCGGTAATATAAGAAGCGGCAGGGGACGCAAGGAAATAAACAGCATTAGCAATATCTTCTGCGGTGCCCAGTCTTCCGAGCGGAGTCTCATTCTTCAGCTCATTCTTGTCTTCATCAGAATAAGCTGACATCATGTCGGTCTCAACGACTCCGGGTGATACGGCATTTACCCTGATACCCGAAGGACCCAGCTCCTTGGCAAGTGATCTTACATAAGAATCGACAGCGCCTTTGGATGCAGCATACAGAGCTTCGCACGATGCTCCGGTCTGACCCCACATTGAAGATATCGCTATTATCACACCCTGCTTATTGTGTATCATGGATGGGATAACGGCATTTGACACATTGAACAGCCCTCCGAAATTCGTATCCATCACACTTCTGTATTCATCTGTACCAAAATCCGTAGCAAGACCGGTAACGCTTATTCCGCTGTTGGATACGAGAACATCTACCGTTCCGTTTATTGATTCAGCATGTTCTACAGCTTCCTTCACACTGTCGCCATCCCTGACGTCACAGCGGATAGCAGTCATATCATCAGCGTTAGGCAAAGTATTCCTGTAAAAGTAGCTTACTCTCCATCCGTCAGACTTAAAAAGCAGGCAGACAGCCTTACCGATACCTCTTGAACCGCCTGTAACAAGAATGTGTCCCATAACCCCTCCTATGACCGTTTGTACTATTATGTACGATATTTATGGTTGTATGCAAGCGAAAATAATTTATAATCTATATGTTCATGAAAGCGAGGTTACAGATGTCAGATTCAGATGAGATCAAGATGAATGACAGCGGGATCGATAATGATATTATAGATTCCGAGGAATACAAAAGGGCTCTTGAGACTCTTAATTCCAAAAGGAGCGACAGAGTACGGAAGGTCAGGGATAAGAAGACCGTAAAAGAGGGGAAGAAGGATACATCTGCAAAGAAGTCTGATCCCGTTATCCCTGTTTGCATAATACTTGCTTTTTTTGTTCTTTTCGGGTCGCTGTTTTATTTTCTGCTGCCGTTGATGATGAATCCTGCAATGGATTTCACATATGAGGAATTCAAGGAGAGGTTTGAGAACACTGCCGAATATCATGATCTTCTGTCGAATTTCGGTTTTGATCTGGGCGGTGTTAAGTATACAAACAACTCCGAGAGTTCGCTCTCGTTCAAGATTACCGATAAGAGCAGCTATCTTGATTATTTTGAGAAGAATATCAATCCCCAGTTCGGAGTGGCGATACAGGGGCAGGCACGTAAGTTCGACGGCAAGCTGACATTTATCAGAGCTATTGCGGAGTTCGATGACAGGATCAGCAACGTTAATGTAATGTCTCATTATTTCAGCACGGTATTCAACGCATTGTACAGGGACAGATCATCACAGCAGTGCTATGAGCTTGCAACACAGCTTCTGACTAACTTTAAAAAATCCGAGATCGATTATACTGTTGACGGCAAGTATGCATACAGGATCATATACGGTGCAGATACTTCGAGCAACATCGGATTCATCGGCCTTGAGATAATCCCTTCAAGTGCTGTCTGATGATTATTGCACTTGATTTTGGAAGGAGATAAGACTATTCTATACCTGTATCTTTAAACAGCCCGGCGAGACTGTAAGATTTACGGATAACTAAATAACAAGCTATAGGTGAATTTTACATACATGACCGGGATGTTAATATCCCGGTCTTTTTATGCCGGCAGTGAAGCAGGAGAGATATTATGTCAGACAACGTCAAATCAGTGCTAATGGACGAAGCGGCTGTCAAAAGAGCACTCGTCAGGATCTCTCACGAGATAATCGAACGCAATCAGGGCCTTGATAATGTTGCTCTTATCGGTATACAGAGGCGAGGTGTTCCGATGGCAAAGTTTATCAGGGATTATCTTAATGAGATCGAGGGAGTCAAGGTTCCTTTGGGTATCCTCGATATCACATTCTACAGAGATGACCTGTCGATGCTGGCAAGTCACCCGGTAGTTCACAGCACCGACATTCCGTTCAACGTCAACGGCAGCAAGATAGTTCTCGTCGATGATGTTCTGTTCACCGGAAGAACGATAAGGTCTGCTATTGACAATATTTTCGATATGGGAAGACCTGACGAGGTGCAGCTTGCGATACTTATCGATAGGGGACACAGACAGCTTCCTTTCAGAGCCGATTATGTCGGCAAGAACGTGCCTACTTCGCTGTCTGAGAGAGTCGAAGTGGAGCTTGAGGAAGTTGACGGCAAGACACAGGTATTGCTGTGTGCAAGGGAGGTGGTCTGATGGGACTTAAGAATAAAGATCTCCTTGGAATGAAGCAGCTTACGGCAGATGAGATAATGGAGATACTTGATACTGCCAAGATGATGAAGATGGTCGTCGAATCAGGTAATAAGAAGACGACTCATCTGCAGGGCAAATCTATCGTTACCCTGTTCTACGAGAACAGCACACGTACGAGATTATCGTTCGAACTCGCTTCCAAGTACATGGGTTCGGCATCCGCCAATATCTCAACATCAGGCAGTTCTGTCAACAAAGGCGAGTCACTGCTCGATACCGCAAGAACTATCGATATGATGGGAACTGATATTATAATTATGCGCCATAACCAGTCAGGCGCGCCGCACTTCATTGCGCCTTATCTCAACGCTTCTGTTGTTAACGCAGGTGACGGTATGAATGAGCATCCCACCCAGGCGCTGCTTGATATGCTTACCATGTATGAGAGATTCGATACTTTCGAAGGGAAGAAGATAGCTATATGCGGTGATATCTACCACAGCAGAGTTGTGAGATCGAATGCGATCGGTCTTACCAAACTGGGCGCAAAGGTATCAGTTTACGGGCCCAGGACAATGATGCCGATCGGTATCGAGGAAATGGGCGTAACAGTGGCTGACAGCGTCATTGACTGCTGCAGGGATGCCGACGCGGTAATGGGCCTGCGCGTACAGCTCGAGAGACAGAAGAGTTCACTGTTCCCGTCTGTATCCGAATACGCCAAATTCTATGCAATAACAAAAGAAGCACTTGCCTGTGCAAAGCCAGGGGCATTCCTGATGCATCCGGGTCCCTGTAATCACGGTGTGGAGCTTCCCACTGAAGTTTATGACTGTGATCAGTCAGTTATCAACCAGCAGGTAACAAATGGTGTCGCCGTAAGGATGGCTGTGCTTTACCTTCTCATGGCAAGGAGGAATGAATTATGAGATTGATATTGAAGAATTGCAATGTTATGGGCAAAGAGATCAGGGATATCTATATCTCTGACGGCAAGTTCTGCGCTCCATACGGTGAATCTGACGCTGACAGAGTGATCGATGTTAAGGGGAATCTCGTGACTCCGGGTCTTGTCGATATGCATGTCCATTTCAGAGAGCCGGGACAGGAATACAAGGAGAACATCGAGACAGGTTCCAAGGCTGCTGCAAGAGGCGGATTTACGAGCGTATGCTGCATGCCAAATACAAGTCCGGTCGTTGATAACGCCGCGATAGTAGAGAGCATTATCAAAAGAGCCGGTGATATCGGGCTGTGCAGGGTATATCCGATCGGTGCAGCCAGTAAGGGACTTAACGGGGAGGAATTATCCGAGATCGGCCTCATGAAAGAGGCAGGCATAGTTGCCGTATCTGATGACGGTAAGCCGATATCCACTGCAGGCTTCATGCGCAAGGTTCTTGAATACTGTGCCGATTTTGATGTGCCTGTATTGAATCACTGCGAAGATAAATCGCTGTCAGGCGGCGCGATGAATGAAGGACCGGTATCTACTTCAATCGGGATCCGCGGAATACCGTCCGCATCCGAAGATGTTATGATCGCCAGAGATATTATCATCGCTGAATATCTGGGACTTCCTGTACATCTGTGCCATGTAAGCACCAAAGGCGGTATGAGAATGATCAGGGAAGCAAAAGCCAGAGGCGTCAAAGTTACATGCGAGACGTGCCCTCATTACTTCACGCTTACTGATGAGAGCTGTGTCAACTACAGTGCAAATTACAAGATGCATCCGCCGCTCGGCACACAGGAAGATGTTGATGCCGTGATAGAAGCTATCGTTGACGGTACGGTAGATATGATAGTTACCGATCACGCGCCCCATCATCAGGATGAGAAAGAGATAGAATTCTCGCTTGCACTTAACGGCATCGTCGGACTCGAATCATCCTTCGCGCTCTGCTATACATATCTTGTCAGGACAGGCAGGATATCGCTTGACAGGCTGATCGAAATGATGTGCCACAATCCCTCGGCACTTCTTAAGCTCGGCAGGGGCGGCATGAATATAGGAGATGACGCAGATCTCGCTGTTTTCGATGTGGAGAATGAGTTTGTATTTGACAAGAACAAGATGCTGACTAAGGGGAGAAATACACCTTATGACGGCTGGAAGTTGTATGGTGACACTCTTTATACGGTAATGGGAGGTAAGATTACATATGAGAAACTTTGCTGATGCACTTGTAAGGAAGATCGCAGCACTTGACAACCCCACAGTGATGGGCCTTGATCCCAAGCTGGAGTACATTCCGCAGTTCCTGATTGATGAAGCTGTGAATGAGTATCCGGATGATGCAGCCAAGGCTACGGCTCATGCCATCTGGCTCTTCAACAAAGCGCTTATTGACGCAGTGTATGATATAATTCCTGCCATCAAGCCTCAGCTTGCCTACTACGAGCTTTACGGAATCGAAGCTTTGAAAGTGCTTAACAAGACAATACAGTATGCTCAGAACAAGGGAATGCTCGTAATCGCCGACTGCAAGCGCAATGATATCGGAGCGACGTCAAATGCTTATGCAGAAGGCATCTTAGGCTCCACAGAGATCATCGACGGAACAAAAGTAAGTATGATGAACGCCGATTGCGCCACTGTCAACGGATATCTCGGAATAGACGGTATCAAGCCTTTCCTTGATGTCTGCGGCAGAGACGGCAAGGGGATATTTATTCTTGTAAGAACATCCAATCCTTCTGCAGGAGATCTTCAGGATCTCGAGCTTGGTGACGGCAGGAAAGTATATGAAGCAATGGCTTCTCTCGTTAATACATGGGGTGAGGATCTGATCGGCGAGGAAGGATTCTCGTCAGTCGGCGCTGTAGTTGG
>DFIB01000100.1 GCA_002371375.1 Mageeibacillus sp. UBA3708
AGATGCTCCAGAGATATAAGGAACTTCAGGATATCATTGCCATCCTCGGTATGGAGGAACTGTCTGAAGCTGACCGTGTAACCGTTGCAAGAGCCCGTAAGGTTCAGAAATACCTGTCTCAGCCTTTCTTCGTCACGGCTGAATCAACAGGCTTTGAACCCAGATATGTTCCCGTCTCTGAGACGATCAAGGCGTTCGGAGAATTGATCTCCGGTTCGCTCGATCATATTCCCGAGCAGTGCTTCTTCATGAAGGGCGGTCTTGATGATGTCATCAAGGCCTACAAAGAGACTGTGTGAGGCTGACATATGGCTGAAGTTGCCGGTAATAGGATCAAGCTGATAGTGGTAACACCATACAAGACATTCTACGATGGAATGGTTGATATCATCACTATCCCTTCCACGGATGGGGAGATAGGAATAATGTACGGTCATGATCCGCTCGTTGTTGCCTTGAAGCCCGGTATCTGCAGGATCAATATTGACGGCAAGATCAAACGGTTTACAAGCTCGGAGGGCTATGCCGAGATCGGCCGCCATCAAGCTCTCATCGTTTGCAATTCCGCAGAGTGGCCTGAAGATATCAGCGTTGCACGCATACTTAAGTCTTACAAAGACGCCACTAAGAAAATGGAAGATGAGAAACGCCAGAACAAGGAAGAGGGAGTACATATAACCTCCGATTCCACCAATATGCTCGGACGTGCCAAAGCACGTATCCATCTTATTGAGCTTGAAGGGTCCGATGCTCAGAAGAGCAGACTTGAATCCCACGGAGACGACCTGGCTTGAGACCGGTCAAAGCGATATCGTCAGGGAGAAGTCCACATCTCCGAATGTTATCTTCTGACCGTTTTTGACCTCATGCTTGACCTCCGGAGTGATCTTCCTGTCATCTATATAAGTACTGCCGTCTGATGAACAATCGCTCAGATAGACCGTGTCTTCCGTAAGTGTTAACTGTGCGTGAATAGGAGAAACATGGGCACTGTTGATATACAGATCAGACAGGAATCTATCTGAGCCGATCGTCGTCAGATCCTGATAGACGCCATATCTTATAACAGAACCGTCCACAGGCTTAATTGATTCCAGGAAAGCGCAGTTAAGTCCGTGCTTGCCGGAATCCTCGAACAGGATAAGGCTTTTGTCATTCTGATCATTATCTTCGTCAGATGTAATCTTCTTACGGGCTCCCCGGAGTACTGTCAGCAGGAATAACACTGCTGCAGCTGCAAGGATTAGAGATAGAGAAGTGTTCATAAATGTGGTAATAAGTGATGCAGCCGACAGTATCAGAATGTAGAGAAGATCATAGTTGAAAGTATCGGGCATATCTTTTCCTATCGGAGTATTCAGAATGGAAGAAGATGTGCTCACAAACATTTCTTCGTCGTTATTCTCTACTGAATATACCAGCCGGGTGATCTCGTCTTCCGATAACACATCTTGAAAGAAGCTTGATCTCAAAAGCGTTTCCATGTTATGCGGGTCGACAGATGACAGTTTATTCGGTGTTGCTGTCATCTTCGGAAGGCAGCATATACAGATGTCGGATCCCTCGGGATCTGTAAAGACATACTTCGGATCCATACAAATAAGTGACGGATTTATCAGCATGTCAATGAGATGATGTATGGATAAGAAAAGGTCACCTGCAGACTTCCTTCTTTTGTCTAACTGCTGCGCCGTATTCTTACCGTTATCAAAGTCGCTGACGGGCATCATCCCCGAGAAGTCGAAGGCAAGCTCGTAAAGGTCCCAGGATCTGTTTACATAGACCGGTAGTAAGTGTCTTGCCTCACCGCTTACAATTATCCGCATGGCATATTCAGATATGCTTGCCGGGTCTGATATCTCCTCAACTGCAAAATGTCCGTAAGGACCTTTCCTTATCATCATACATCTATCCTCGATTCATCAGAATGCCGATGTTATCTTTGCATCATCAAAGCAGAAATCCATTATGTTGCCTGCAAATGCCATCAATCCTTCTCTGAATATAAGAGCAAGTGCGACAAGCACCGCAATTATAATGACGATCTCCACAGTTCCCATTCCTTTTTTGGACCCTTTAATCTTTTTTCTCATTTTTCCTTCCTCCTTATGTTTTATATGCCAAGCGAAATAATTGCAGGTGTCATTGCGACCAAAAGAACGCAAACGAAGTCCAGTGTCATTGGGAGCAGAAGACCTAAAGCTTCACGCTCCTGCTTCTTCCTGGCTGCATTGCGGCACAGGTTCCAGCAGGCGGATGCCTGCAGGGATAAAAGATTCAGCACTTCACTGCTGCCGAGTCTTCCGTATCTTGCAACGAGGAGCAGAGCCGACTGGGCTTCAGGTATCTGAATCCTCAGAGAGAATCTCTCAACTGCATCAGAGGCTGAGGAGCCAGACAGTATCATTGCTCTAAGGCTCTTGATCTCTCCTGCCAGAACGCACTTGTCTTCGAATGCGGAAGAGCATATCTCTATTGCCTTCGGAAGCTGCATTCCGGCTTCAAGTAATGTTGACATAAGACACATGAACAGCGGTATGTCCTTCATCAGGTATTCTCTCTTGAGTTCCGCGGTGTGGTGTATATCCCTGTTATTAAGTACAGGCATTATTACTGCAAAGAACAGTGCGAAGATGACCGGTTTGCCGGCAAGATAAAGCACAGTACCGGCAAGTACAAGTGACAGTACGGTAGTAACGATCTGCTTTCTGATAAACCTGTCATAAGCCGCTTTAGGATCATGTGACAGTTCGCTGAACAGTTCGTGCCTTGCAGCCGTGAATCCCTGCGGAAGGAGCCTCATTGCCAGATCGGCAAGACGGCATTTGCGGTCGGACGTGATATCTGTATCATCTGTATTGGCTCTGACTTTCTTATCCTCTGCGGAATGTGAGATGAATCTGAAGAGGAGGGCGGCAGAAATGACGCAGAGCGCAAATGCTGCTATCAGCAGTATAGATCCTGTTCCTGTATTCTTCGCTGCCGCCATGTAGTCGTGGCTCATATGATTAAGCGCAAACGTGATCGCAAACGGCATGACAGACAGTATTACAGCCTCTGCATTCTTGCCGGCGTTGAGTGCGGATATCTCCGATTCCACTGCATTCATCTCGGAGAGCATCTGACAGCTGCTCCTAAGTATAGCCAGACTGTTGTTGCCTATCTTGCCGGATATGGCAAGAGCGTGGAAAATAGGAATCGTCTCCGGGAAGTTGATCTCCCTGCCGAATGAATGGAGGGCCTCTTCCAGAGACACGTGCATACGCAGGTTGTTCTCCAGATTTATAAGCGGCTTTACCAGTACGCTCTTCTTTCCGAAAGTATGCTCGATCACCGGTCTTACCAGTTCGAGTGACCTCTCGATAGAATACCCTGAACTTACACTTGTGCAGAGCACCTGAAGGAGCACCAGAAGCTGCGTCCTAAGATTCCTGTATCTTCCCGAATATATCTTGAGAGCCGATTCTCTCCACGGAAAGAATCCCAGTACCGCCGAACAGATAAGCCTGATCTGAACCGAATCAATGAATACTGACGACAGCATGAACAATGCAATTGCAAAAAGCGGATAAGCCCACAGGCTTTTGATCAGGAAAGACTGCCTCGGTGTAAGCGCCCGCGCTTCATGCCCGGCATCATCCGTTGTAAACAGCGACCGCTGCGAGTTCTTCTTTAGTGACCATGCATTCAAGATTCTCACCTCCTTTGTTGACGAATAATTTCCTGAGACAGTATTCAGATCCCTTGGCAGGGAGGACCTGGGATATCTCATCTATGAACCTTCTTCCTGACTTGTTGCGGGTTATGTGAATGATCAGATCCACACCCATCGATACTTGCGTAACGATCGCTTCGAAAGGCAGTCCTGATCCCGCCATTATCATGCCCGTCAGCCTCTCCAGCATCTCGATGCAGGAATTACCGTGTCCCGTGCAGAATGATCCCTGATGCCCGGAGTTCATAGCTGTCAGCATATCGGCACTCTCGGCACCTCTGACCTCTCCGACGATTATCCGGTCCGGTCTCATTCTGAGTGCTGTCCTTATCATCATTCCGATATTGACTTCTCCCGAACCGTCGGGTCCGGCGATCCGGGCTTCCATCCTTACGAGATTCTTGATTCCCTGAAGATTGAGCTCCGCAGAATCTTCTATAGTTACTACGCGTTCATCGGGAGGAATAAACGAGGACAGAGTGTTAAGGAACGTCGTCTTGCCGCTTCCTGTGCCTCCGCAAAGGAATATCGTCTTGCGGTTGACTACACATTCTGACAGAAATCTGGCAGCTTCCTCGCTTATGAATCCCTGTCTGATCAGTGTCACTATATCCTGTCTGATACCGGTGAATTTGCGTATCGTTATGATAGGTCCGTCAGGCGCGACGGGAGGAAGCACGGCATTCGCTCTTGATCCGTCGGGGAGTCTTAAATCTGCGATTGGATTCGCCTCGTTAAGTGCTCTGTTCTGGTTGGCAAAAAAGCACGATATTATCGTTGTCAGAGAGGCGCTGTCCTTAAACCTGACGTCTGATCTATAAAGCTTGCCTCCGCGCTCAAAAAACACCTGTTCCGGACCGTTGACCATTATCTCGGTAATGGTCGGATCTTCCATCAGCGGTTCTATAACATCGAGCCTTCTGAGACTGTTGAATATCTTCATTGCCAGCTCGCGCTTTGTCTCGAGATTCATGCCGGTGGATGACGTCTGTTCGGCTATCGCATCTGATATCATCTGCTTGAGCTTCTGGTCAGATGGATCAGGATCATTATGAAGGGAACTGAGCACGTAGTACGTGAGCCTTTCCTTGATCTCTTCTATGTCATACTGCGTCTTCATAACCGTCTCCTGATCCATCGACAACGTCTGATAATTCGAGGTATCTGATCTCGATATCAACACCTGAAGCCGCCCGTGATACGGATGATATCAGCTCACAGATGCCGTCGTAATACTGCGTCTTGACATCGGGTATCAGAAGTATGATCCTGTCGGCGAATGCTGCGACTCTTGTCATTATCTCTGATTTGATGCTGTCGGCTACGATGAGAGTGCGTGTGTCGTGCTCTTTGCTTTGTGTGAGTTCTCTTATCTTCTCCGCCAGGTGTCCGTAGACATCCGGCGGGAAGCTGTTCGGATCGGTATTGCTCGACATCGGCCCCGGTGTAAAAAAGCCTGTCTCGTCCAAAGCGCAATGATCGACGATCTCTTCGGGCTTGAATCTTTTTCGCCCGGACAATGACATAAGTTCCACCAGAGATCCTGTAGGTTTTCCTGTGCATTTGATTCTCGGTGCAAGGTCAAATCTCAGTGCATAATCGCTGTTCCTTATTCCTGACAGCTCGCTTTCTATGAATCTCTCCCTGTCAGCAACATAGACGAAGGAGAGGAGAAGAGTAACCCCCGGATCATCCTTCCTTTGAACAGGTGTTGTGCGGGTCTGGATATTCAGTCTCCCCAGCAGTTTTTTGCAGTCTATGATGCCGTCCTCGTAGATCGGAACTGCGTACTCCATATCCTTGAATGGATCGCCGTATGATATGTTGTCATACAAGACATAGTACTCGTCACAGAAGTTCTCGACATCCCTGACCAGGAGCTCGTTTGTTCCGTCGGCGATATATGCTTCAGGAGCAAGCGTCTTAAGCCTGTCTGTGAGGAGTTGAAGAGTGTACGGGTCCTTCTCGTAAATCAGAATTCCTGTTGCCATCGATCTTTCCTCCGTATTGTTTTTGTAAATTCATCTGCTTGTCAGTGAGCATAACAGCAAAAAGGCTTAGAAAAGCTCCGAATTAATACGAAAATCTGACAATTTGTAATCAATTGTAATCAAAATTAATTTGACTAAATAACAGGCTTAGGCGTAAAATAAATAAGCTAATTTATATATAAGTTCACTGCTTATCAAGAGAGGCGGAGGGATACGGCCCTGTGAAGCCC
>DFIB01000138.1 GCA_002371375.1 Mageeibacillus sp. UBA3708
GGAAATGAGCGGGAACCCAGTCAAGTATTATACCGATACCGTTCTGATGGAGAACATCTATCATATACTTGAAGTCAGCGGGAGTACCGAATCTGCTCGTTACAGCATAATAGCCTGTTACCTGATAACCCCAGGAAGCATCAAGAGGATGCTCAAGGATAGGCATCAATTCAATGTGGGTGTAATTCATCTTCTTGCAGTAATCAACAAGATCCAGTGCAAGCTCTCTGTATGTGAACACATTGCCGTCCGGATGTCTCCTCCATGAACCGAGATGGATCTCATAGATATTGATCGGCTTGGGCGCCAGGGCATCTGTCCTGTTCGCACAATACTCATCATCATTCCAGATGTAATCATTCGGATCGTAGATAATCGAGGCATTGTTAGGTCTCGTCTCGAAATGCCTGGCGTAGGGATCACCCTTCTCGTACACTCTGTTATCGGCACCTATAACCCTGTACTTATACCGGTCCCATTGTTGTGCGCCCCATACTATCTGTTCCCAGATACCCGTGTCTCCGAGCCTGAACATCTGGTTAGCCATAGGATCCCAGTCATTAAAGTCGCCCATAACGCTGACTGACCTTGCCTTGGGTGCCCACACTCTGAACATATAGCCTTTGTTGCCTTTATCATCTTCAAAAGGATGCGCGCCGAGAAAATTATAAGACATATAATTCTCGCCACGGTTAAATAAATATGCTTGATCCACTTGTAAAATTCCTTCCTATCAAATACACACGGACATAAATCCGCTATTTATATCAGCTATTATAATATACTCAAGTGAAATTACCAACCAAAAATACAAAAAACTATTTTTGCAATTACCGTTTTTTGTGCATTTTATACATAAAGCATTAGAAATATCGTTCAAGTAAACATATAGCGGTATCTGAGGCGTATAAATGGCACAAAAAAACTGTTCCGCGAACGGAACAGCCTTTAAACAACAACATAAATCTCGGGCAAATATTTACGAGAGTGACGCAAATGGCAAAACCACTTGAATCACAAGTACATAATACATCAATAACAGATTTGCAAGCCTTGTAAATTAATACAAAAAATTTGACCAAGATAGATACCTTTATGTAAGAAATCACCCAATTTGTAACATGCCGCTTATCTTTTGCACAACAAAACGCGATTTTATCGGTATATTTTGTCAACACGCCGTTACAGTATAAGGGCTGCCCCAAGCAAATCTCTTGAGACAGCCCCTTTATCCGGTTATCTTGTTAAGATGTCTGATTATTTAAGCTTCTTAGGCTTAACATCCCAGATATCCTTGGCGTATTCTGCGATCGTACGGTCAGATGAGAATTTGCCGGAATTGCAGATGTTGACCCAGCACTTCCTTGCCCATTCAAGCTCATTCTTGTAGTCAGTGTAGAGACGGTCACGTGTCTTGCGGTAATCGTCGAAGTCACCGAGCACATAATATGTATCACCGGGTTGCCAGTTAGAACCGTAGATAAGACCGTTGAAGAGGTCGTTGAACATGCCTGTCCCCTCATCGTTGAAAGTTCCGTCAACAAGCCTGTCGAGAGCCTTCTTAAGACCCGGGATATTCTCGTACTGCCACTTAGGATTGTAATAAGCCTTCGTTGCAGCCATATCCTGTGCACGGCAACCGAAGATGTAGATGTTGTCTTCTCCGACACTCTCACAAATCTCAACATTAGCTCCGTCCATAGTACCAAGCGTAACGGCACCGTTGATCATGAACTTCATGTTACCTGTACCGGAAGCCTCGAGACCGGCTGTTGATATCTGCTCGGATACATCAGCTGCAGGGAAGATCTTCTCACCGTTAGACACATTATAATTCTCAACGAATACGACCTTGATCCTGCCCTTTACATCGGGATCGTTATCGATCAGCTTGGCAATCTCATTAATGAACTTGATGATAGCCTTTGCACGGAAGTATCCCGGAGCAGCCTTAGCACCGAAGATTATCGTTACAGGCGGCAGATCGAGAGAAGGATCCTCTTTGATCCTGTCATAGAGGTTAAGTGCATAGATCGCATTGAGAAGCTGTCTCTTATACTCGTGGAGACGCTTAACCTGGATATCAAATACGGAATCAGGGTCAATCTCCACACCTGATACATTCTTAAGATGTGCGGCAAGCTGTTCCTTCTTTGTCTTCTTGACAGCGAGGAATCTCTTCATTACCTCATCATCATCCTTATACTTCTCGAGCTTTTTGAGCTGTGAGAGATCCGTAACCCACTTATCACTTCCGAGAAGATCTGTAAGAAGCGCAGAAAGCTCGATGTTGCATGCTCTGAGCCATCTTCTGGGCGTAACACCGTTTGTCTTGTTGGAGAACTTCTCGGGATAGATCTGATACCACTCTTTGAGAGTCTCTCTCTTGAGAATATCGGTATGAAGTGCCGCAACACCGTTGACTGAATGTGAACCGTAGATAGCAAGACATGCCATCTGGATCTTGCCGTCAGCGAGGATGCTCATGCGGTCAATAGTCTCTGAATAGAGGCCGGCCTCGTACATCTGAGCTCTGAACTGGTTATTGATGCCTTCGATGATCTCGTAGATCCTGGGGAACAGGAATCTGAATATCGAGATATCCCACTTCTCGAGAGCTTCCGCCATGATCGTATGGTTAGTATAAGCAAAGGTTGCCTTTGTGATCTCCCATGCCTCAACCCAGTCGATACCGTTCTCGTCAACGAGGATCCTCATAAGCTCGGGGATTCCGATTACAGGGTGTGTATCGTTGAGCTGGATAACATTATACTTGGCAAAATCGCGGAGATCGTCGCCGTGATTCTCCTTATACTTCCTGACGATATCCTGCATTGAAGCAGATACGAAGAAATACTGCTGTCTGACACGGAGTACCTTACCGTCGTAAGAAGTGTCATTAGGATAGAGGACCCTCCAGATGTCGTTTACACGGTTACGCTGGATGACAGCATCGTCAAATCTCTGTGAATTGAAGAGATTGAAGTCGAACTCCTCGGCAGGTTCTGCTTTCCAGAGTCTCAGGAGGTTGATGTTCTTTGTGCCGTAACCGGTGATGGGAAGATCACAGGGAACTGCCCACACATCGATGTCGTTGTAGTGAACCTTAACTCTTCTGTCATATCTTGCAACGATGAAAGGATATCCTCTCTCCATCCATGAATCAGGGTACTCCTTCTGGAAACCGTTCTCGATAGCCTGACGGAACAAGCCGTAACGGTAAAGGATACCGTAACCTGTTACGGGGAGGTTGAGCGTTGCGGAAGAATCAAGGAAACATGCTGCAAGTCTTCCGAGGCCTCCGTTGCCGAGAGCCGGATCCGTCTCCTGCTCAAGCACGTCAGTGATATTAATGCCAAAGTGCTCGAAAGCCTCCTTGGCCTGGTCGTAGATACCGAGATTAACAAGGTTGTTGAGCATTGAGCGTCCCTCAAGGAACTCTGCGGAGAGGTAATGGACCTGTCTGCCCTTCACGTACTCATTCCTGGTCATATACCAGTCATCCGAGATAAGCTCGACAATCGACTTGGCCATAGCCATCCAATAATCACGGAGCGTAGCACGCTCAAGTGACATGCCGGTCTCAGCTTTGACGTGAGCCTGCATCAGCTCTTCAAGTTGTTTTGAAGTGATCTTCTTATCCATAATTGCTTTTGATGCGGTCTTATCCGCATCCCCCCTTATAAAATTACGATAAAATTTTAGCAATAAATCATGTTTATCGCAAACCAAAAACGTTTTTTCGGCGTTTTTGGGACTAATAAACTAAATTATGCTACTAATTTGGACACAATGTTAAAAGTTGTAAAAAAACGCACACTATATTACACTTATTTAGATAAATACGAGGCAGGTTATTTGTTGATGAGCATGAGATTTTGGCTTATTACCGGCATAGTTGCAGGGGCTTTACTTGGGCTTCTCGTCACTTATTTGTTCGGCAAATTCCCCGAGAAATGGCTTCAGGACTACGATTACGACCCCAAAGCACCCAATTTCAGGATCGCCAGGCGCATGAAGATGGTTCCTCACGGGATCATAACATGCATAGGTCTTGCCGCATGCTATGTCGTTTCAGTTATATTCGCGGCTGATTTCTATATTGTCCCCTATCCCATGAGGATAGCCGTCATATATCTGCTCATGCCCGTACTTTTCCTCATATTCATGGCAGATAAGCTCAACCGTATCATACCGGACCAGTTCTCGATCTTTATTCTGTTCCTCGGAATAATAAGTGCAGTCAGCGACTATACCGAGGGTACGATCTGGTTCTCGGCGGAGGCGGCATGGTTCGCACCTATGCTCAACAGGATAATCGCAGCTGTTGCAGGAGGCGGGTTCCTTCTCCTCATAGGGTTCCTTAGCATGACTTTCGCAGGCAAGGAAGGCATGGGGCAGGGCGATATGAAGCTGATGTTCGCATTAGGACTCCTGTCAGGATGCTACGGACTCGTCGTTATCCTTTATGTATCGGTATTTACCGCCCTGATATTTGCAATTCCGATGCTTATCAGGAAGTACAGGAGGAAGCGCGAGGAAGAGAAGATAATCAAGAACAGCAAGAATCCATCCAAGAAGCGCAGAGAGCTTGAACTTGCACGCTCTAGGATCCACTATGCCGACGATCCGGATTACCTCGCTTTCGGGCCGTTCCTGGCAACCGGATGCGCTGTGTTCATTGCTATGGAACCTTTCTTCTATACTCACATGTTCAGATATTTTGATGCATTGGGGGTAATATTCTGATGGGGGCGCTCTGCAGGAAGATAATCCGTTTCTTCAAGTCAAGCTTTCTTCCTCCGAGAGACCTCAACTGGGGCTACCCTCTTTTTGTCATGGCGGTGGGACTCGGAATGATGTACCTTTGCAGGAGACTGGTTACCATTCTGCCGTTCTCGCCCACTTCCCTTATCTTTGCATCCTTATTTATGCCTCTTACCGTGCTGATATCACTGATCATCCCTGCGGTATCACTCGCATCGGCAGACAAAAGGCTGTCATCTGCGGGTTTTGCAGGCAAGTACACGGGTCTGGGACCCATTCTGATCGCTTTCTTCTCCGGGGTGCCTCTCGGATTGTTCAATACTGCCTGCCACAACCTGTCAGCATATCTGTGGCTGCGTCTCGGAAGGTCAATGGCTTTTCCGGCATTCATGTGCTACAACCTCGACGGCTCGCTGATGTCGGTAATACTTGAGATCCTCACCCAGAGCGTAATACCCGCGATCGGCATCAGCATCTTTTTCGCAGGTGTGATGTGGTCTTTGTTCCGTGACGAGAACAAAGGCATCGGTTCGGTGATCATCATAATCGCATTTGTTCTATACCAGCTCAATCCGGTGGATACCATCGGGCTTATCGCCGCCGGATGGTGGATTCTGACACTCAGGAAGAAAGCCGGCAACATCTATGCGCCCTTCTTCGCTCTCACGGCAATGAAGATAACTCAGGTATCGTTCTCATTCATTCTGCCGTATCTGGATACGACGACACTTCAGACGTACTCGGACATACCTTCCGCGATTTTCTATTCATCGATCCCGTCTATATTCGTAGCATTGATCCTGTTCTCTTTCTTCAAGTCCACGCTTGATGACTTTGAACGTGTCTACAACAGTGATCTTCTCGGACGGGAGAATACGGAAGACCGCAAAGCAGTCAGAGAAGACAGGCCGCTCCCTCTCTCAAGCGGCTTCAACATTGCCCTGGCATCGGCAGTTGTGATCATGCTGGTACTCTGGGGATTCCTTCTGTTCTGAGTTGCTGTTATCAGATTAAATCTCAACCGGGAAGAATACCGTAATCCTTATCACCGTCACGGCTCAGGAAAGACAGTTCCGGAATTCCTGCAGCATTTGTCCTGATGTATATGGTCATCTCGGGATGAGGACACGAATCAATAGGAGACATCTTCTCATCATACATCTCCTCCACCCTCACCGGTTCAATATAGCCCTTGGGCATAAGAACATTGAGCAAATCGCCCTTGTAGAATTTATTCTTCTGGGTAACTTTGATAAGGCCGTTACCGTCACAGCCGTCAACCACACCCACTACAAAAGCAGGCTTGTTATATGACTTTGCCGAATCGATTTTGGCGTCCTCCGAGGGACTCTGATAGAAGAATCCCGTATCATAATCCCTGTGTACCACCTTATCAAGCAGCACATTCCACCTGGGATCAACTTCATAATTGTCAGGATCGGCGTAATACCTGTCCACAGCCTCTCTGTACACCTTGGTAGCGCAGGCCGCATAATAAGCACCCTTGATACGTCCCTCGATCTTGAGGCTGTCTATTCCTGATTCGATCATCTCGGGAACATGCTCAACCATACATATATCCTTACTCCCGAAAATATACGTTCCTCTCTCATCCTGTTCAACAGGCATTGCAATATCAGGTCTCTTCTCCTCAACGACGGAATACCCCCATCTGCAGGGCTGTGCGCACGCTCCGCCGTTGGATCTTCTGCCTGTAAGATAATTGGATAAGAGGCATCTTCCGGAATAAGCAACACACATGGCACCGTGAACAAAGCACTCTATCTGCAGATCAGGGTCAATATTCCTTCTGATCTCTCTTATCTGTGCCAGCGATACCTCTCTTGCCAGAACTATCCTCGACGCACCCTGCTGCTGCCAGAAACTGCAGGCTCCGCTATTTGTGACACTGGCCTGGGTTGATATGTGGATCTCAAGATCAGGAGCGATCTTCCTGATACGCGCAAATATTCCCGGATCAGATACGAGAACTGCATCAGCGCCGGCCGTGTGCGCCACAAAATCTATCTCATCATCGAGATATTTAAGATCTTCTTCAGTTGCAAGGATATTCATCGTTACATAGCATTTGACACCGTGCTCATGGGCATATCTTATTCCGGATACCATCTCATCGTGAGTGAAATTGCCGCTGAAAGTCCTGAGTCCGAAGCTCTTGCCGGACATATATACGGCATCCGCACCGTAAGCAATTACAGTACGCAGCTTCTCGGGATCACCTGCAGGACTTAAGACCTCAACTCTTCTGTCTGTCATGGATCAGTCACCTTCGTTGTTTCCGGGGTATCATCTATGGTACCGTCCTCATTGACTTTGATGCCGTTATCATCCACTTCGACTGCGCTGTCTGCAGCATCCCAGTTCGCCGAATACTTCTTGACATTCTTCTGGTGTTCGGAGTATGTGGTCGCATATGCTGTACCGCCGTCTCCTGTAGCGCAGAAATACATGTAATTGCAGTTAGGCTCAGGATAGAGTGCAGCGGCGATGGCATTTGAACCCGGCATACAGATAGGTCCCGGCGGCAGCCCCTCATGAGTATAGGTGTTATACGGACTGTCTATATTAAGCTGTTCATCCGTGTGCCTGATGGTGGCGCGTCCGCCCCTTGTCTTGATAAGGTAATTGATAGTTGCGGATGAACCGAGTATATGGTCATCTTCTTTCTTTGAATTAAGCCTGTTGTGGAATACGGCAGAGATATACATCATATCGCTGACTCTGCCTGTCTCTGACTGTATTATAGAAGCAAGCGTTATGACCTCATCCATCGTCATTCCCAGCTTCTTTGCACGGGTGTAGTAATCGTCATAAAGCTTGGTAGCCGTGTTATCAAGGAACTTCCTGATGATCGACTCGGGCGATGCGTTGATATCAAATACATAAGTATCCGGATACAGGTATCCCGCAAGGACATAATCCCTGTCTTCACTTACGGCGATCTTGGATACAAAGCTGTAATCGACGAACAGGTTCGTGGAATTCATGCATCTGTCCATCTCATTATCATCGAAAGTAAGTCCCGCCTTATGAAGGATCTGCTTTATCTCCTGATAAGTCGCACCTTCAGGTATCATGACCTTAACACTTGCAGGTTCAAGTGTCAGGAAATACATCATCTCATCGTATGAGAAGTTCTTAAGCAGATAGTGCGTACCTGCCACATACGAACCGTCAAATCCGTTGATCTTACTGAGCAAAGAGAAGATAAAGGTATTATTGATGAGACCTGCCGTCCTGAGCCTCTCTGCGATATCTGACGTGGAGTCACCCGTATTGACCACGACAGTAACGACACCGGGGGTATCGGCACTGAGCTCGTCGTAATAGCCGGCCTCTATCTTCGCAGACAGCGCCTCGAACCGCTTCTCCTGCGAGAGCACGTAGTTATAGCCGAATATTACGCCTACGACTGCGAAAGAGAACAGCAACACCAGGATAATAAGTATCCTGAATGCTATCTTTATCTTCTTCGATACCATTTGACCCCTTATCAGGCCTGTTTCTTAGCTGCGGCCTGCGCCTTCATCCTCAAATCTGTGTTAAGTATCTTCTTGCGGAGACGTATGTTCTTGGGAGTTACCTCACAGAGCTCATCATCTTCCACAAACTCCAGGCACTGCTCAAGGCTGAGATTGAGAGGAGGTGTCAGACGCATAGCGTCATCAGAACCTGCTGCACGCATGTTCGTAACGTGCTTCTTCTTGCAGACATTTACCGTTATGTCCTCCGGCTTGGGGTTGATTCCGACGATCATACCCTCATATACAGGCGTACCTGCGCCGATAAGAAGACTTCCTCTGTCCTGCGCATTGAACAGACCATATGTCATGGCCTCTCCACTCTCGAAAGCAACGAGCACACCATGGTTCCTGGTGGATATCTCGCCCGCGAAAGGCTCAAAGCCGCTGATCACGCTGTTCATTATACCATTGCCCTTTGTGTCGGTCAAAAACTCGGTCCTGTATCCTATGATGCCTCTGGAAGGGATCCTGAACTCAAGACGCGTATATCCTTTCTCAGGGGGAAGCATGTTCATGAGTTCTGCCTTACGGCTTCCGAGCTTCTCCATAACAGGCCCCACGAACTCTTCCGGAACGTCAATAACGAGGTCCTCAACAGGCTCGCATGTAACGCCGTCGATCTCCTTCATGATGACCTTGGGCTTGCTTACCTGAAACTCATATCCCTCTCTTCTCATAGTCTCGATAAGAATGGACAGATGAAGCTCTCCTCTTCCCTTTACGATAAATGCCTCGGTGGTATCAGTCTCCTCAAGTCTCATGGACACGTTTGTCTCGATCTCCTTGAAAAGCCTGTCCCTCAGATGTCTCGATGTTACGAACTTTCCGTCCTGACCCGCGAAAGGGCTGTCATTAACGGAGAATGTCATTGCAATAGTAGGCTCATCAATACTTACAAAAGGAAGCGGTTCAACATCAGCTGCATCACATATAGTATCGCCAATGTTGATGTCGGGAATACCTGCAACACAAACGATCTCACCTACGGATGCCTCGCTGATCTCCTCTCTGCCGAGGTCATGGAATCTCAGGAGCTTAACGATCCTTGCAGAACGCTTGCCCTCCTCGCCATAAGTGGCGATGGCGATATTCTCGCCCTGCTTGACAGTTCCCCTCTCGATCCTGCCTATAGCGATCCTTCCGATATAAGGGTCGGTGTCGATGTTGGATACGAGCAGCTGCAAAGGCGCTTCTGTATCACCTTCGGGGCACGGGGTATACTTGACAACCGTATCGAGAAGCGGCTGGAAATCGAGTTCCTTACCATCCTGGAACTCCTTGAGATCAAGTGTGGCAATACCGGTCTTACCGGAAGAATAAACGATAGGGAATTCAAGCTGCTCATCATCTGCACCAAGCTCGATGAAGAGATCGAGCACCATATCAACAACCTGCAGGGGTCTTCCGTCAGGTCTGTCAATCTTATTGATGCAGACGATCGGCTTAAGACCCATCTCAAGTGCTTTCCTGAGAACGAACCTTGTCTGAGGCATAGGTCCATCATATGCGTCAACAACGAGGAGAACAGCGTCAACCATCTTCAGCACACGCTCAACCTCACCGCCGAAATCAGCGTGACCGGGAGTATCCACCACGTTGATCCTGATACCTTTATAATCGAACGCCGTATTCTTGGCGAGGATCGTAATGCCCCTCTCCCTCTCCAGGTCATTGCTGTCCATGACCTGCTCGACAATCTGCTCATTCTCTCTGTAGATTCCTGCCTGCTTAAGCATGGAATCGACGATAGTCGTCTTACCGTGGTCAACGTGTGCGA
>DFIB01000161.1 GCA_002371375.1 Mageeibacillus sp. UBA3708
ACCTGAAATCCTCCGCTGTCGGTAAGGATCGATCTGTCCCAGTTCATGAATCTGTGGAGGCCGCCTGCTTTGGCTACTATCTCGGAACCGGGTCTCATCCACAGATGATATGTGTTTGACAGGATAATGCCTGCGCCCATCTCCTTGACTTCTTCGGGGCTCATACCCTTGATAGTTGCCTGTGTCCCGACAGGCATGAATGCGGGCGTCATAAAAGAGCCGTGAGGTGTAGTAACCCGTCCGAGTCTGGCACCTGTCTGTTTGCATACGTGAAGGACCTCATATGTTACAGGGTACTTTGACATTCTATGCCTCCGATCTGTTGTTAAGGTCGGTGATGAACATTGCATCGCCGAAGCTGAAGAATCTGTAATGCTCTCTGACTGCCTCATTATATGCCGCGAGGACATGATCGCGCCCTGCAAGAGCTGATACAAGCATTATAAGTGTCGATTCCGGAAGATGGAAATTCGTGATCAATGAATCAATGCACCTGAATTCATACCCCGGGTAGATGAAAATATTCGTATATCCGCTGGCAGGGTTCATCTCGGGATCTTTGGATGCGACAGTCTCCAGTACGCGTGTTGAAGTTGTTCCGACCGATATTATCCGGCGTCCTTCACTCCGGGCACGCCTAATGATATCTGATGCTTCCTGAGGGAAATCATACCATTCCGAATGCATCTCGTGTTCAGTGATATCCTCGGCCTTTACCGGTCTGAATGTTCCGAGACCGACGTGAAGGGTCAATTCTGCAATCTCGATTCCGTCTGCCTTCAGCGAATCCAGCAGTTCCTTCGTGAAATGAAGCCCTGCAGTTGGTGCTGCAGCCGAACCGTTGTGCTTGGAATAGACGGTCTGATATCTCTCCGGATCATCCAGCTTCTCGTGAATATAGGGCGGAAGCGGTATTGTTCCGGCCTTGTCCAGGACCTCTTCCCAAATACCGTCGAAATCAAATCTTATTATGCGGTTACCGCTGTCGAGGATCTCTTCACACTCAGCTTCAAGTTCGCCGGGGATAAAAGTCATACGCCTTCCGGGCTTAACCTTCTTGCCCGGTCTTACAAGCGTCTCCCAATGGTTGTTATCTATGCGCTTAAGGAGCAGAAGCTCCACAAAAGTTCCCGTATCCGATCTGACACCGAGAAGCCTTGCAGGTATTACGCGCGTGTTGTTGAGGACAAGTACGTCACCTGCCGTAAGATACTCCCTGATATCCGCGAAATGACGGTGTTCAATGGCGCCTGTATTTTTGTCCAGGATCATCAGTCTTGATGCGGTCCTGTCGGTAAGAGGAGTCTGTGCGATCAGCTCCTCGGGAAGTTCATAATAAAAATCTGATGTTTTCATGCATATGAATTTACTATTTTCTGTTGAAAATATCAATGACTGTTTGCTTTGCGACATATTGCGTAAATACATCTTTTTTTATATCATTTAGGTATGGCTTATACTAACCGCAAGCGGATTGCAGTGCTCATGGGGCACCCTGAAGAATTCTCGCATGAGATGTTCCTGAAGGCTTTCCTTGAGGAAGCTTTCGGCATGGATTATGACGTTTGTATATTCTCCATGTTTATCAAATATCAGGATACTCCGGAACGTGCTGCAGGTGATTCTTCAATATTTAAGCTGGTTAACTATGATGCATTTGACTGTATCGTTGTAATGGCGGATACGATCCAGACCAAGGGCGTTGCCGGACAGATAGAGGAAGATCTGAAGAGCAGATATAAGGGTAAGGTACTGTTTGTTGACCAGGAGAGTGAATACTTTCCGTCGATACATGTTGATAACTACTACACGGAGAAGATGGTCATAGATCATCTGATCGAGAAGCACGGCATTAGAGATATCGTATTCCTTACCGGCAAATCATGGCATCCGCATTCGATTATCAGACAGAATGCATACAGGGATTCTCTGATCGAACATGGCATAGAGTTTGATGAGAACAAGATCTTCTACGGCGATTTCTGGTTCACGAGCGGAGAGAGCCTTGCCGAGAGCTTTATAAGAGGCGGAGGAAGATTCCCTGAGGCTGTGGCGTGTGCCAATGACTGTATGGCGCTGGGCTTTGCTAAGGTTGTGACAGCCAACGGATACAAGATCCCGGATGATGTGGTAGTTGTCGGATGCGACTCCAACGAAGAGGGAAGACATTCACCGGTGCCTCTGACATCGGCGCCGATATCATCGACGGAACTGGGCAGGAATTCCGCACTGATGGCAGATGCGCTGATCAACGGGACTGAGCCGCGGAGAGTTCCCATGAATCCGGAACTGTTTATCGGCGGAACATGCGGTTGTAACTGTGACAGCGCGAAGACATCTTATTTCCTGAGGGCATCGTGGGATACCGATCTGTCTCTTGCCACTATCTTTTCTGCTCTTAACACGATGGATGACGACATTATAGCGCAGACGACTTTTACGGGACTTATCAGCACGATTTTCGGGCGTATACACATGATACGCGGGTTTGACAGCTTTAACCTTTGCCTCAACCCGTCTCTTGGTGCTTCAGGAACACCTTTCGAAGACAGGATAATGCATGTAATAAGATGCGGGAACGGGCAGGAGAAGAACGACAGGATAATGACGGACTGCCTCTTTGACAGAACTGTGATGCTTCCGGAGATATATGAGAGGCGGGACAAGCCGTGTGTATTCTATTTCCTGCCTTTGTTTTACGATGACAGCGTCTTTGGCTATTCTGCCGTAAGATTTGACAGAGTTAATGTGATATCGGCTGAATACAGGGCGTGGCTTAAGAGTGTATGCCGGGGAATCGAGTGCTACAAGCGCAGCGATGCTCTGATAGGCAGTTCTATGATCGCCAGGAAGGGTATTACGACCGACGCCCTTACCGGACTTCTTAATTATAAGGGATTCATAGAGAAGGCTGATACTTTCCTTCACATTATGAACAATAACGGCGGTTATGTAGGAGTTCTCGCGATAGATATCAAAGACCTGTCAGATATAAATGACAGATATGGACGTCAGGAAGGCGATAAGGCTATCATGGCGGTGGCGACGGCGCTTGAGAATGTTTTCTCTTCGCGTAACTGCATGTGTTTCAGACCTGCAAATGACGAATTTGTCGCATTGAGGATAACCAGATCCAATGATGATAAAGAACTCCTTGTTGAGAGGGATAAGCTGATTGAGGGGATAGCAGAGAACAGTAAGTCTTCCGGATATGAGATAGAGCTTCACTGCGGAATAGACAGCGGTAATCCCGTCACGTCAGAAGAACTGGAGCGTCTCGTGAATGTGGCGATCAGCCGCAAGAATAACAGCAAGATAACTGCACTCAGGCTGTCAGGCCGTTCTCTTTCCGACGATGAACTTCGCGATGCGCTGGCAGTCAGGGAGATACTTGATGAGAATAAGATATCTTATTTCTTCCAGCCTATCGTTGATGCAAAAACAGGCGTTATTTACGCTTACGAAGCGCTTATGCGCACAACCGGCGGAATCAAGATGTCCCCTATCGAGATACTCGATGTCGCCAAGGAATACAACCGGCTTTATGAGATCGAAAAGGCTACGATGTTCAACGTAATGGAACGCTATGCCACTGATCTCGAAAGTTTCGCCAATACCAAGGTCTTTATCAATACTATCCCCGGCAACTTCCTCAAAGAGGACGATCTTGAACTGCTGAAAAGCAAGTATGGCAAATACATCGACAATTTCGTCATTGAGATCACAGAGCAGGATACCGTTACCGACGATGAGCTCGAAGCTATCCGTCACCTCGGTATCGTTGAGAATACCGAAGCCGGAAAGGAGACCGCAGGCGGTCAGCTTGCAGTTGATGACTACGGCACCGGTCACTCGAATATCGTGAACCTGCTGAGATATGCTCCCCATGTTATCAAGATAGACCGTTTCCTTATCACCAATATCCAGAACGATCCCAACAAGCAGATGTTCGTCAAGAGCACCATTGAGTTTGCAAAGATGAACAACATCAAGATACTTGCGGAAGGCGTCGAGACATTCGAGGAAATGAAGACCGTCATAGACTACGGAGTCGATCTTATCCAGGGCTACTATACTGCACGCCCCGCTCCGGAGCCTATCGGAAAGATACCCGAAAATATCCGCAGAGAGATCATCACCGAGAACATCAACCTCTCCAAGTACGCGGGCGAACTTCTTACATACAATACCTCAGGCGATGAAACGCTGGATCTGTATGAGATAACACTTCAGAAATACAGCTCTATAAACATTTCCGGCGGCAAAGTCAAGATAATCGGTACGCCTTACACCGATTTCGAGACGGAAATAACCATAGATCCCGATGCTTCTGCCGAGATAACGCTGGAAAATGTACGGCTCAAAGCAACTCACGGTCCTATAATCAAGCTCGGCAACAGAAGCAAAGTCTCTGTTATCCTGTCCGGGGAGAACGCTATTCTCAACAACGGAATTCTCGTACCTAAAGATACATTCCTCAATATCGGCGGTTCCGGCAATCTCGCAATTTCCGTAAAGCACAACAACGGTGTCGGCATCGGAAGCGGTCACGACAACACATTCGGAAGTGTAAGCTTCACACACACCGGCAAGATAACAGTCGATATAGCTATCGAACAGGGTGTCTGCATAGGCGGCGGCATACCGTCAAAGGAGTCGGATATCTGCTTCAAGAGCGGAATTACTGTAATCTCTACACAGTGCGTAAATTCCGTCGGAGTCGGAAGCATGAACGGAAAGGTTCATATCCACGTTTCGCAGAATGCTTCTGTTACCGCTAAATGCAACGGCAATCAAAGTGTGGCTGTGGGTTCGTTCAATGGCAGTGCAGATATCTATTCCTGCGGTACACTCGATCTTACCGCGGACGGAAATATCAGCACGGCATGCGGCACTCTCGAAAAAGGACGCGCTTCCATTATGGTTGCAGGAGGCAGTATAAACGCTGTCGTTCACGGCGACAGAGCGGTATGTCTCGGCACCATTGCCGGAAATTCAAAGGTAAGCATCTCCGCCGGCAGAGTTTACGCGTACGGAGAAGGCAACACAGTCTGCGGCTACGGAAGCATTGAAGGTATCGGCACAAACTACATCTCCGGAGGTACTGCAAAGGTAAAGATCCTTTCCGGACACGTGCTTGAATTCGGCACAGAGAGCTGCACTACGGTAATAACAGGTGGAAATATTCTTTCTTCCGACAATTCATTCTCCCCTGTAAACGACCGCGGCGATCCGCTTCACCTTGAGACCTCGGACGAGACAAAGTTCTTCCGGACCGTTTCGGGAAAATCCGGCGAGTACATCTATCAGGCAGAAAGGCTGCCGGAAGATGACAAGCTCTGTGTATATCTCCCATAAACACCAACACCCTGCACAAAATACTGTGCAGGGTGTATTTGCTGCGGAACACAATAAAAAGCGGCTCCCTTCCGGGAACCGCCTAAAACTATTCAGTCATTATACTGCGTCAACATAAACATCTTCACAGTCATCGCTTACTTCGTGAGTTACACGGTCAAGAACTTCTGCTCTCTTTGCGTTGTTGAAGCGGTCAAGAGTACCTACAAGATAGCCTGTGATGCGTCTGATCCGCTCAAAGGGTCTGGCATCATACTTGTACTCGAGGTCTACATAGTCGCCGTCGAGAGATATATCAAGACCGATAAGCTTCTGACCGGGCTTGAGTTCTCTGCCCCTGTCAACATAAGCCTGTATCTCATTATCCGCAAGTATGCCGCCTCTTGTTGTTATAAGAACGTTCTTCATCAATATTTCCTCCTGCAATGGATCGGGGCGATGCCGTCAAAAGTGCATTTTCAAAGGACTTGTCCGGCAGAACCTCAACTATATTTCGTTGTCGCTTAATTATTATAGCACAATATATAGTAAAATGCAAGAGCTTTTTGGAAAATTTTTGGAGAAAAAATTTTATCCGCGTTCCACACCGCGTTCCGCGATCGTCAAAAAATTATCAGCTGATCTCCGTTTCTTCTGTAATGATAATTTCATTCTCGATCGTCTCGGGTTCGGTATCTTCCGTAGTGGTCTTACGGGTTTGCTTCGTTTCTTCGGGATCATAAACTATGTCATTTTCCCCGGCATCAGTGTACAGCCCGTCTGTGGGATCATAGATCTTTCCGTCCACCATTCGTTCGCAGAGCTGGTAGAGTATCGCATAATATGCATCAGGAGTAAGATGTACGCCGTCATCGGAACCGAGATAATTCGCTTTCAGCTCGTTATAAGTGTTCTTCATCTCATGCTGGACATCAGCATAGACCCATTTTCCGGTAGAATCCAGGAATTCCTTCAATGTCAGATTGAAAATGTCGATATACTTGTTGTTGACAACATGCTTACCGGTTATCCTGCTTGTAGTCGTCGGCGTTATAGAGAGAACGATCAGAGTAGCGTCCGGCAGAAAACTCTGTACCTGCGAAAGAAGGTTGTTGTAATTATCAACGTAAGTCTGTTCCGACGTCATATTTACATCGTTCATTCCCATTGAAAATACGACATACTTCGGATCAAGGTCAATAAGCGCAGTCAGGATCGAAACCGGATCCTCTCCC
>DFIB01000216.1 GCA_002371375.1 Mageeibacillus sp. UBA3708
GCGGAACCGGTATATGTCTGTGCGGATATTGAAGCGATCGTAAAAGATGCAGTATTCGCAACAATCTTGAATGTTGCCGTCTTCGTCCCCGAATAGTTACCCTTACCCGTTACAGTCACTGTTGCAGTTCCGACATTTATGTTATTGCTGTAGGAGACTGTATAATCTGTTCCGGATACCAGCGTCTTTGATCCGTCCTTAACTGTAACAGCAGGCTTGATAGCTGAACCTGTGTAAGTCTGATCCGCTATCGAACTGTAAGTCAATCCGCTTACAGCCTTTGCTTTAATAGTAAATTCAGCTGTTGCAGTTCCTGCATAGTTGCCCTTACCTGTTACAGTCACTGTTGCAGTTCCGGCATTTATGTTATTGCTGTAGGAGACTGTATAATCTGTTCCGGATATCAGCGTCTTTGAGCCGTCCTTAACTGTAACAGCAGGCTTGATAGCGGAACCGGTATATGTCTGTGCGGATATTGAAGCGATCGTAAAAGATGCAGTATTCGCAACAATCTTGAATGTTGCCGTCTTCGTCCCTGAATAGTTACCCTTACCTGTTACAGTCACAGTTGCAGTTCCGACATTGATGTTATTGCTGTAGGAGACCGTATAGTCAGTTCCGGATACCAGCGTCTTTGATCCGTCCTTAACTGTAACAGCAGGTGTGATAGCTGAACCCGTATATACCTTATCTGCAATTGAAGATATGACTGTTCCGCTCAATGATCTTGCAGCAATGGTAAATGTCCGGCTGCCTGTTCCTGAATAATTGCCGATACCCTGAACAGAGACTGTCGCAGTACCCTTATTAACATTGTTTGTGTATGTGGCTTCATAATCCGTTCCGTCTTTGAGAACAACACCATAACAGCTGACTGTTATGGCCGGTTTGATCGCAGAACCTGTATAAGTCTGCGATGCAATCGTGCTGACTGTAAGTGAACCCGGATCAGGCTCGATCGTAAAATCGATCTTCTTTGAACCGGTATAGTTGCCACACCCGGTAAGTGTTGCTGTTGCTGTGCCCGCATTTACATTATTCGCATAAGACAATGTAAAATCATAGGGACTGCTGAGAGTTACGGAACCGTCCTTTACAGTCGGATACGGCTTTTGGGCATATCCGCTATATTCATAGCTGCCTGTGAATGATGCCGTAACAGAGCTTATAGACTTAGGATTGATCGTAAACTCCACGGTCTTAGTTCCGCTATAGATTCCCTTGCCATATATAAAGATACTGGCTGTTCCGGCGTTGACATTCGCACTGTAACTTACGGTATAATCTGTATCCTTAACAAGTTGCGTTGTTCCATACTTCACGGTAACTGAAGGCTTGATCGCCGACCCTGTGTAAGTCTGTGCTGATACGGAACTTACCGTAGCGTCCGTTATCGGTTTGCCGATGATTTTGAAATAACATGAGATGGATCCCCTGTAATGTCCCTTACATGTAATAGTTACCCTCGCACTCGACGATATGGCGGTATTGTTGTAATATGTCAGGGTATAATCTGTTCCTTCCTTAAGGACAGTGGAACCGTCTCTCACAACAACCTTTGGCGTTATCTCAGATCCTGTATAGACCTGATCGGGAATGCTGCCGATAGTCAGATTATTTACACTGATCCCATAGATCGTGAAGTGCTTGGTGGCCGTACCGGTCAGTATATTGCTGATACCGGTAATGTTGATTTCAGCTGAACCGGGTTCAACATTATTTGTAAATGTAAGTGTATAATCCACATTCTCCTTGAATACGATATTACCGTATTTGACAGTGACATTAGGGATTATAGCAGAACCGTTATATGTGTACGTTGAATCTGTAGTGCAGCTCACAAGGGACGCATTTACCGGATTAATATTGAAATTATAATCCTTTGATCCTGCATAATTCCCAATACCTGTCAGCGTCATTGTCGCTGTTCCCACATTCACATTATTACTGTAACTTACAGTATAATCCGTACCTTCAACCAGAACCTGTGATCCGTTCCTGAGAGTAACGTTCTGTGTCAGCGCCGAACCGGTATAAGTCTTGTTACTAACAAAGCAATAAAGAGATGATATCTGCCTTGGGACGATCTTAAATGTCATTTTCTTTGATCCGGTATAATTGCCGGTCATCGTAACGGTAGCAGTAGCTGTTCCGATCTCCGTATTATCAGAATAACTCACCGTATAATCCGTGCCTTTGACGAGAGTCCTCGTACCGTTCTTTATCACAGGATTGGGTATTATCTCACTTCCTGTGTATTGCTGATCTGCTATATCAGCAAATGTAAGGTTACTTGCCGGCTGCTTGGTAATCGTGAAAGTGGCAGTTCTCTCTCCTTCAAAACTTCCCATACCGGTAATAGTAACTGTCGCAGTTCCCGGATTGGTATTATCAACACATGCAACTGTATAATGCGTATTCTTTTTCAGAGTGGTTCCGTTCAATGTCAGAGTGATCTGCGGAACAATGGCTCCGCCGGTATAATTTACCGACTGTAAAGCATTTATTGTACAATCATTGATATCACGCTTGAGGATCTCAAACGTTATATATCTGCTGCCGGAATAATTGCCCTTTCCGCTAATGTTAATATATGCACCGTTCGTTACGTACTTGTTATTTGAGTAACCGGTAATGGTATAATCAGTTCCTTCAACAAGTGTCTTGTTCCCCCAAGTAATTACCGGCTTGGGAGTCACACCTTCCGGGTCAAATCTGATGACACCCGGAACTGTGCAAGTAATCTCTGAATCGCCTATACTCTTGGCATAGACGGTAACGTTATTTACATATGAATAAGTCTTCCCGCCGAAAGTCACACTTGCCGTCAACTTGCACGTTCCCGTTCCGACAGCGGAAACAGACTTGTTGTTTACGACCGTGAGCACCGATGTATCGCTTGATTGCCAATTAAGATTTGTAAGTTCATTTGAAGGGACCATTATTCCGCGTGATCCATAGAATTCTACAGGCTGATAATAACCGCTTATTCCCGGCAGTTCCTTAGTCTGACCATACACCATACTATAGAACGAACTATCTGCATAGATCTTGAAATCTGCCGTTGAAGTATCTATCCTGACTGTTCCTGTCTTCGTACCCGTAACTGCTGTGGTAGCGGCAGTATTACTGTTCTTCGTGCCGAATTCCTGCACCCAGTAATCATAACCGCCATAACTCACATGCGCGATACCTATCGCCGTAAAACTCGAGCTGAGCATTGCTCTTCTATGGCCCTGACCGGAGTAATCGTCATTATTCTCCTGCCATATCACAAAAGCTCTGTCAGCCGATATACCGTAACTGCCGGCAGCAATATTCTCACCGTTGGATTTGACACCGTTGTAAGTACATGTATTCCAAGCTGTTCCGTCCGGTCTTGTATGATCAAAACTCACCGCTATCTCATATGCCCTCTGAAGTGCGATCTGCTCCAGAGCGTAGTCATATGTGTATGCCTTCAAGACTCCGCATGACACATCGACATTACTTGTATTCTTATAAGTTGCAGTTCCGCTTGTCCTCCACTCATTAATCAGCTGGAGCTGATCTCTGGCAGACTGCATATCCACTTCATACGTAAGCGTAAAGGATCTGTACGTGGCTGCGGAGACATTGCCAAGCAACATAAAAATAACAATAAAAGATGAGATAATTCCTGCAAAAGATTTGAATTTGCGTGATGAGGTAACCATAATACGCCCTCCTTATTAACTCTAAATTAGTTTGTAATCCTGCAGTTGTCAAGATATATTATCCGCATGTACTGCTTATATCCATAGGACACAAAAGATAAGTCAAAGGTTCATTCATTATCCCCGGATGTCACAGGAATGTGTCTCCGGCAAAGTATGCAGTACCTGCTGCGTATAATTCACTCCGCACCTGCATGAGTTAGCAGGTTAGTCGCGTGCGCTCTCGAGATCATCCATCCACATCTGATAACTCGTGTCCGAACTCATTCTCAAGTCACCTCGCGGCGACAGCGCTACCGTACCGACTTTGGGACCGTCCGGCAGACATGATCTCTTGAACTGCTGGGTAAAGAATCTTCTTATAAAAGTCTTAAGCCATTTGTAGATCGTGTCATCATCATAGATTCCGTCGAATGCAACGACAGCCAGACGGTAGATCTTGGACGGTGCAAAACCATAGCGGACAAAATAGTACAGGAAGAAATCATGAAGTTCATAAGGACCTACTATATCCTCTGTCTTCTGTACGATATCACCCGATTCATCAGGCGGAAGCAGTTCAGGCGATACGGGGGTATTCAAGACATCTGTAAGGACTTCTGATAAAGAAGGCTGCTCATCTCTGACGCGCTTAGCCTCATACTGAACAAGATACCTCACAAGAGTCTTGGGAATTGATCCGTTGACGCCGTACATTGACATATGATCGCCGTTATATGTCGCCCATCCGAGCGCCAGTTCCGACAGATCACCCGTACCGATTACGATACCGTTGCACTGGTTGGCAATATCCATAAGCAGCTGCGTACGCTCCCTTGCCTGGGCATTCTCATATGTAACATCGTGTTCATCGGGAGACTGGGAGATATCCTCAAAGTGCTGCAGAACACTCTTGGAAATGTTTATTTCGCGGATAGATACCCCGTAGGAATCTGCCAGCTCGATTGAATTATTCTTCGTTCTTGAAGTCGTGCCGAAACAAGGCATCGTCACAGCATGGATATTTCCACGAGGGATTCCCAGATAATCGAAAGCATGAACCGTAACGATCAGTGCCAATGTCGAATCGAGGCCTCCTGACAGTCCGATTACCGCATCAGAGCAATTAATTGCAGACAATCTCGTTGCAAGACCCATGGCCTGCATGCCAATTATATCCTCGCACCTGCTGTCAAGTTCTTTGCCTGATTTAGGCACGAATGGTCTTGTCGATATCTCTCTTGCAGGCACATCAATATCAGGTAATTCAAAACTGATATTCACCACATCAACACTTCTGTCAGTCTCGGCATAAAAAGTATTTATTCTCTTTCGCTCATGCGAGATACGCTCAAGGTCGATATCGGCCCATATAAGTTCCTCATCGTATCCCCTGCGCTCTTCCAGCACTTTACCATTCTCACATATTATGTCATGACCTGCGAAAACAAGATCCGTCGATGATTCTCCGAATCCGCAGTCACTGTAAACATATGCGCAAAGCTGTTTGGCCGAGGCCACTGACACAAGATCCCTGCGGTATCCTGCCTTGCCGATAACCTCATCTGAAGCAGACGGGTTAACAATGACAGTTGCTCCTGCCATACAGTAGCCGACAGAGGGATTGTCCGGCACCCACAATTCCTCACATATCTCAACAGCGATCGCCAGATCGGGATACTCCTCGTGTTCGAATATCAGCTTGCCGAACGGAATGCCTTCATATGTACAGCCGAGTTCACCCTCTTCATATGCATTGAAATACCTTGTCTCGTAGAACTCGCCATACCCCGGGATTATACTTTTGGGGACTATACCTGCCACCTCGCCCCTGCAAAGAACGGCGGCACAATCGTATAGCTTGTGATTCATCTGTACGGGCAGTCCGACAATTATTGCCATCTCGAGGCAGGCTGTCCTGTCAGCTATATCCAGCAGAGCGTAGAATGCGGCATCGGTAAGAGTCTTATGAAGGAACATGTCCTGACATGTGTATCCCGTTATCGACAACTCCGGAAATACGAGCACAGATATATCTTTCTGTGCGGCAATAGTTGACAGTTCAACTATTCGGTCTGCGTTATAACTGCAATCTGCTACTTTGACATTGGGCGTGGCACAGCCGACTCTGACAAATCCGTCTCTCATAATCAGTACCTCTTAATCTTTTTGGAAGTGTTCTTCTCAAATTCTGTCTTGCGGAGAACAACTCTCTTGATCCTCTTGTAATTCGGAAGCTTCTCATTGGCTTCCTCGGAGACCTGCTTGAGCAGAGCTTCGATCTTATCGTCTGAAGCGCCCTCACCAAGCTTCGCCTCGACCTGCTCCATATCAGGGAAAATGGTTGCAACAATAATAGTATCGTTCTTCACCTCATCTTCCACACCTGATACGACACTCTCTGCAACGTACGGAGACAGTGACAGCAGGTATTCAATCTCCTCAGGGAAAACATTCTTGCCGTTCTTGGCAATGATTACGTTCTTCTTGCGGCCTGTGATGATACAGAAGCCATCCTTATCAATATATCCGAGATCACCTGTATGATAGTAACCGTCTTTATCGAGAGCCTTGGCAGTAGCCTCGGGATCGTTATAGTAACCGAGGAAAATATTATCTCCTTTTGCGATGAATTCACCGATTCCGTCTTCATCCGGATCAAGCACTTTGACGTCACATCCCGGAAGCGGAAGCCCTGCCGCATGATTCTTGAAGTCGACGTCCCTGTTGAGCGCGAGAATCGGCGCACACTCCGTAAGACCGTATCCCTGAATACAGATAAAACCCATGTCCTGGAAGAATCTCAGCATATCGGGGTTGACCGGGGCTCCGCCCAGAATGATAAGCCTCATTCTTCCGCCGAAGACTTCGTGGATGTCTTTGAACAGCTTTTTCCTCACGTCAATATGGAGCTTCATAAGGAACCTCGACAATTTGATTCCCGTACGGAGTTTCTTAGCTTGCTTGGGGTCCTCGTTGACCTTCTTCATGATCGCTTTGTAGAACATCTCAAGCATTACCGGAACCATCAGCACACAGGTGGGCTTGGCTTCCTTGATATTGGATGTGATATATCTGAGGCCTTCACAAATAGCTATTGTGGATCCTCTGTACACCTGTCCGAGGAATCCGCACGTACACTCATATGTATGATGCAAAGGCAGAACAGAGAAGAAAACGTCATCCCTGTAGATATAAACCATCGAATACATTGCCATCAGGTTCTTGCATATATTACGCTGGCAGAGCATGACCGCCTTGGATTTGGCCGTTGTCCCGGATGTGAACAGGAGAATGGTCATCTCATTCTCATCAATCGGAGTCTCAAGATAATCGCTGTTACCGGCTGCAAGAAGGTCTTCACCCTCTTTGAGGAGAGCGGAGAAAGACATAAATCTGGAATCCTTTGTATCATCCATGCTCACATAATACTTGATAGTGGGAATCTTGCCGTACACCTGATCAACTACAGACAGCTTGGATCCTGAGAATATCAACACATCAACTTCGGCTCTTACAAGACAGTTCTCTATCTCTTCCGGATGGAGTTCCTTATCTATAGGAACGACACAACCAACACCGTTAGTCGTTGCAAGATAAGAGACAAACCACTCATATCTCGTCTCTGACAGTATAGCTACGCGTGCACCCTTTCTGACCCTTTTGAACAGTGCTGTTCCGAGAGAATCAATATCGTGATCGTATTTCTCGGTTGATACGGGGACATATTCCCCACCCTTGACGGGCTTATGCAGGAAGACGGGATTACCCGGGAACTCACGCACACGTGTCTTGATAATATCTCTTAAATTCGTGATCTGTGTGACTTCATAAAGCGGAATATTCTTCATCTTATACCTCCGGCTTTTGCATAATGATCACGGCATGAACCGAGTCATCCGTCCTGTCCTTTATAATAACACAATGTGTGTCTCCGTCACTCGAATATTCAAGAAGAACAGTCTCACCCGGCTTGATCTCCTTCCTGTAGCAGACTTCCACATCATCGAACATCAGCTTGTCCACACCTTCCGGAAGCACCTCTTCCGCCAGATCAAGATAAGATGCATTATGAACGTGTCCGTTAAGGTCTATCATCGACTTGATCACCTTGAATTCCGCGCTGCTGATCAGCGGAAGATCGGGAGCGTTGCGTGTGAACTTGAATTCCGGGAAATTTACCCTGTCACTCTCAAGGCCGTAACAATCAATCTCTTCAGGAGACAGTTTGATCGGCCTGCCTGTCTCCGGTGATACTGCCACCCAGTTGGATGTGGCTATTGCTATGATATTACCTTCCATATCACGGATCTCATAATCTCTCGCAGCTTGAAGTCCCTTATATGAACGTCCCCATGTCACGGCCTTGATCGATGCACATGCCGCGGGTCTTGAATACACTTCCATCTTCCAGTTCAGCACAACCCAGGTCAGATGACTGATATCCTTCTCACCTGTACTCTGCCCGACCATCAATCCGTGGACATTTGCCGTATTTGACAGGGCCTCGATGAGAGCTTTATTTGTGATCTTATTGCCTTCACCCACATCCTGAAGCCCGACGAAAAAACACTGTTCTGCCTGCATTAATGCACGCCTCCTCATCCATATTTGCTCATCGTATAGTATATGTTATAATCACGTCATGGAAAAGAGAGATTTGATCGACAGAATATTTATAGCTTTTTGCGCGTTGACCCTGGTGTCGGTGTTTCTGCCGTGTGATGAACTGGATAAGATCAGAAGCGGGATTTCAATACCTGTTTACTCTTCAATACTTGACGGCAAAGCCGGCTTTGTACACATTCTTCTGCCGGTCGCTGCGGCCTTCATGATCATCATCGGCAAGCGTGTGATCGCCTCATTACTCGGTTTTGTCACTGTGGGATTTAACGGCTTTACCGTATATTATTTCTGGGATCAGAGTGAATATATTGTCAATGCTTTCTCCTCCGGGAGCAAGTTGGGCGAGCTCTACCAGATGATCGGTTATGACGGCTGCACACATATCCTGCCTCTTGGATTCTATCTGGCAGTAGTCGCAATGTCATTATTGCTTCTGATATCTATTGTGAACCTGATAATCAAGGAGTGATTATCACTCCGTTCCGCCCTTCTTACTGAACATCTGTATCATCAACTCGATAAACTGGATCGGGCCCAGATCTCCGAGTCTTCTGTGTCCGCCTTCACTGTTCAGATACATATCAACCCTGCTGGCAAGGATATTAACGAGCTTGAAGAGCAAGACACAAAGGACTCCCAGGAATACGAGAACATTCGGCGGATATTTCACACCGGGAACAAAAAAAGCCAATAGCAGATGTCCCGCCCAAATCCCGACGAAAGTGATACCAAGCCACCTCAGTTCATAAGAACCTGCCTGTGTGACAAGATCGTCGATGTTGTGCACCCTGAAGTAGAAAATGAATACTGCCAGACATGCCAGTGCATTTGTCAAGCCTCTGTATATACCGTAATCAACAAGGCGTAACATAAATTTATCTGATATAAATCCCACATGGGGCAACGTATCGCTCATGAGGCAGAACATTCCAAAACAGAACATTGCAAGGAAAAGAACAGTCAGCACGATGAATAAAACCATCATGCTCCTGTTAAATCTTGTCCTTGCTGTACATTCCATATTACGCATTTTTGCACCTCGAACAATACTCTCGAAATAATACAGAGTTCTTTTTTACTGTATCAAGTATATCATTTTCTTGCAGAGATTGCCCTGTCTTTGTCGCTTATTTCCACTCTGTTCCAGATAATAGAATCCACGTAATCCTGAGCTGAGTAACTTCCGAGTTCTTCGGCCTGACCATCAAAGTAATAGCATTGATTACAATTACAGCCTTAATTATTGGTTCTTCACGTGCGCAATTATTTAATATTGATCAGGATCTCGTCTATCATCTCTGATGCTATCGACTTATCTTCATCCGTATTCTGCGCCAGATGATGCTCTATCTGTTCGATATAATTCACAACATCATGCCTCATAAATCTGGCTCTCTCGATCTCACGCTGAATGCGTTCATAATAATCGCTGTCATATTTTATATAAGCATCCATGATCGCCTTCTCTTTCTCTGCAAGACGCACCTTCTCGTAGCGCCGGTAGAAGGACATAACAGAGAATATGCCGAGCAATGTCGTACCGAGGATGACTATGCTCCAGAAGACAGTATATCCGAACGATGTGTACAGATTACGGGAGTATATCGGAAGTATATATACAAACATTACCGTAGGGATTATGAACAGTATGACAATTGGAAATAAGACTCCTCTGAGCGCTTTACGCTTGTGTAAGACTATTTCGAGCATATAAAGGCCTATTATCAACATCTCCGACCAGTGCGTCATCAGTATGGTATCTGACCACTCCTCCGCCTTGGCATAGATATAATAACGGCCTACAAAATTGCACATATATAAGACGAGCGTAACAATAACCAACGCTGCCATACCGGTCGCGATGCTGTAGAATATTATCAGGAGCTTCCTCCTTAATCTGTCTTTGTTGATCAGGAAGACGATAACGATTACCGTAACGGTCGAGAATGTGATTGTATCGAACCACTTTGCCGCGAGATTGTTGTAAACTGCCAGATCCATCAGAAGCGTTCCGATAAGTAGACAGATATATTTGTTACGAATCCTTCTTCTGTCTGTCAGGGAGACGACCATATAAGCCATAAAGAACTGCTCTATGGTTGCTATCAGCATCTGAACTACAAGAGCACGACCTTCCATATATCACCCGGCGAGCCTCGCCTCAAGCTCTTCCATCAGTTTCCCGGCAGTCTCCATCGATCCGCTGTCCCCGAGTTCTGCAAGAGCCCTTATCTGCTCAGTATAATTTATAACGTCATGACGTATGAATCTCACCTTATCGATCTCTCCCTGGACCAGTTCGAAATAATTCCTGTCGAATCCCTCGACCTGTTCCATCAACTCCTTCTCTTTGGCGAGCATATACACACGCTTGCTTGCAGTAATGAAGCGGATGAAGAGTAACACTAATACCTGATTGATCAGAATAGCCAGTATTCCGGTAGTAACAGATAAACCGAGGCTGTGATTGCCTTCATCTACGATCAGCACGATCAGATAGAGCAGGATAAGAAGCGGAATCAGCGCTAAGAGTATTGTTTGCATTGCAACCATCTTCTGCCTTCTGCGCCTATATGCCATTACCGATATGAGGCAAATGTCACAAAACAGCGTTGTCGAGAAAGTATAGAAGAGCTCCCTTGCGGATCCTTTATCGCTGTCAAGCGGCAAGATACCCAGCAAGTATGCTATCAGGAGCGATAACAGGCCAACAACGACTGTCATTCCCGCAAAGGCAAGGAATATAGTTATTCTTTGGCGCAACCTGTCTTTGTTCAAGGCAAAAGATATGACCGCCAGGGACCCAAAGTAAAGCAGCGCCGTATGGACATAATTGAAATAAGCATAATTAAGACAACACATGACCATAAGAAGGCATCCTAATGGGTAATTGATATAATTCGGGAAGCGTCTTGTCTCACTGATCTGGACAAGCGAATAAATAAACACAATACCGTAAAAGCATCCCTCTGTTATTATCCACGCCGGATTCATACGCGTTCTCCTTCGCTGCAATTGAGCATCATTGTAAAGACCGATACATGATCCCTGATATCGACAGTCAATTCACCGTCGTACCTGCGGGCTATGTTCCGAAGTATCTTAAGTCCGTAGCCGTGAACGCCGATCGGATTATCCTTTGTTGTACTAAGTTTGGTAATATCATCTACGACTTCAGAAGATACAGTCGGATTCTCAGTTCTTATGACGAGAAGTTCTCCCTTCTTCGCAATATTCAGATTGACGTATGGGTCTGATCCGGATTCCTTATAAGTTGCCGCGGATTCTATTGCATTGTCAGCAAGATTCGATACGACAGAAGACAGATCCAGCTTGGATATATTCACATCTCCGGGGACAACAGCTTTGACACTCATCGGAATATCAAGCGACTCAGCCTTGCGCATCTTAAGTGTAAGGACCATATCAACTGTTGCTTCCTCACAAAAGTGCATGCCGGTCATCTTATCAACATCGGTGCCGATCTTATTCATCAGTTCTTCATTGCTTCCTGTCTTACCTGACTCAATATTTGCCTTGATCTCACCGATACGCTTAAGAATGTCCTTTTTGATCTTATCGGTCTCTGACAGTTCCTGCTCCATTGTCTCAAAATATCTCTTATCAAGATGGGCAAGGTTAGCCTTAAGCTCTTCTTCCTTCTCCCTCTCATAGAGTTTATCGTTGCTTGCAATAAACCTGATGAAGAGAATATTGATCGCTGTGTTAAACACAAGTGCTCCGATACCTGCCATCATCGCATAGGTCATATCCTGTGCCAGATCATTACGGAATATCAGAGTAAGATAGATCAATTGCATTAACGGCAGAAGCGCGAGCAGCAATATCGGTATGACAACATTTTTTACCTGTTTACGGTTATGCCAGAGGATAATGATGGTGTACATTGTAATGTCGCATACTTCCATAAACATCCTGTTGTAGTTAAGGAAATAAGGACCTCGATCGGAATTGGTGAAAGCTGTTATTCCAAGAAGGAGATAGAGGTATATCTCATACAGTATCTCAAGCAGAACTGACGGCACGACCAGCATAACAAAAGCGATCAATTTCCTCTTGATACTGTCACGGCTTAATACCAGTATCGTGACCAGAATGCAGGACATGGATACTATATAAGGGCTCATATCCCAGACATCAATTACTTCGACTATAACACAATTATAGAAGATCCCTAACCCGATCATAGCCATACCGAAGAGGTAATTGATTACCTTGTTATCTGTCCTTCTCTTCGTGGTATATGCCATGAGCAGATAGACCATGAAGAAGATCTCAACCAAAGCAGCTATTACTTGAAGAACTGCAGAACCTGTCATGCGAGCATACCTCCGAGATATCTTGTCAGGGCAATCCTGACCTCCTTCGCCCTCGCCTGGCTTACCGGGATCGCTGCCCCTGTATCGAGAACAGCAGTATCACTCCTGAGTCTCTCGACATGTTTCAAATTAACTATAAAACTCTGGTGCGTCTTCACAAAACTGTCATCCAGCTTTGCCTCAACGTCCTTTATCCTGGAATAAAAAGAATACACATTGTTGACCGTGTGTAACTTCATAAGACGCTTATCACTCTCATAATAAAGGATATCCGAATATGGAACACTTACTATCTGAGCGCCGGAAGAGAATGAGAACTTTGACCTCTCCAGCTTCTCTATAGACGAGATCGCCTTGTCAACAGCAGCCCTGAGCTTGTCTGACTTCACCGGCTTTTGCAGGTAGTATACCGGCTCCACCTCAAAAATATCCTGCGCGTATTCATGGAATGCACTTGCAAAGATAATCTGTATTTCCGGATTCGAACACTTAAGCTTAGCAGCCAACTCTATCCCGCTCGAATTGGTTCCATCCGAATCTATCAGATCGATATCCATAATAAGAACATCGTAAAAGCTGTCTTCGGCGATATCCGCTATCTTATAGGCAAATGCGTGATCAAACACCCCCGGGTAGAATTCCTCTATCATGGCGTGCAACTCGTTTACTGTATTTTTGTTATCATCACATATCAATAATTTATGCATAAAAGCATATTATCACAAATAAAAGAATAATTAATAAATTTATCCCCAAACAATTGAATCATCCGGCAGCACACCGAAGAACTAATTATCTTATTCGCAAAATATTTATCGTTTATCATTAAAAAGTTGTTGACAAAGATAAAAAGCAGCAGTATAGTAACAGCATAACCGGTTTACAGATCAAACGAATAAGGAGAATCATTATGAACGAAGAGAATGTAAAGCTTGCCAAGATCAAGAAGAGCTGCAAGGCAGGCAGGATAGCATCTAAGGTGCTGGGCATTATCGGGATAGTCGCTTTCGTGCTGGTAACGGTAGGTGCAATCGTAATCCTCGGCATGGGCAAGAATTTTGACAACGCACTGGCAGAGGCGGAAGGAACACTTAACATCAGCTTCAAGAGCGGCATCGCGGAAGCGAGAATAATGGGTATCAGTGTTGGTGACATATCGAATATCGAGACTGATGTACCTGCAATAAGAGAGATACTCGATGATCACCCCATGAGCTTTGTCTTTGGCTCCTATCTCTTGGGCATAGCGGTGCTTGTGCTGATAACCACAGTTTTGTTATTTATCATCAGCAGCACTTTCGCGACGATAGAGAAGCAGGATACGCCGTTCACCGATAAAGTTATCCGTAAGGTCACCGCAACACTTATCATCCTCTCGGTTATCATGCTTCTGACGATTGGCGGTGGAGCAGCAATTATAGGATTACTGACAACATGGGTTATCTATACGATTTTGGATTACGGGAAGACCCTTCAGATACAGTCTGATGAGACTTTATAAGGAGGGCAGGACATGGGACAGATTATACTGAGACTTGACAGGGTCATGGCGGACCGCAAGATGAGCCTGAATGAACTGGCAGAGAAGGTTGGTGTATCGAATGTCAACCTGTCTAAGATGAAGAACGGGAAGATATCAGCGATAAGGTTCTCAACACTGGAAGCGATATGCGATGCACTCGACTGTCAGCCCGGGGATATACTGGAATACAGTAAGGAATAAGGGAACCCTACATAAACAAACTTCCGGCCTGTCTGACAGACCGGAAGTTTGTAATTATCTGTAATTCAGAACTCGAGGATTAGTGCAAACACCATCTCTATCAAATTGAGCAGCAAGCTGCGTATGTAGAGCTTTACTTTCTTCCTTCCCACGCTCTATGAACAAATGCAGCAATTCCGCCGCCGCATAAGGGAGCAACGATGAACACCCAGAGATCCTTGATCGGCTCGAAGTTGCCCTCGATTGCTGCGAATACAGCAGGTCCGATACTTCTCGCGGGATTTACTGATGTTCCCGTAAGACCGATACCGAGAATGTGAACCATAACAAGCGACAGACCTATGATGAGTCCGCCGAAGGAACCATGCTTTGCCTTGTCGGAAGTAACACCAAGGATGACAAGAACAAATATGAAAGTAAGCAGGAATTCAACTACAACACCGATAAAGAAACTGTTCTTTACGCCTGCGAGTGCGTTCGCACCAAAGCCTTTTGTTTTGTCTTCAATTCCGGCGCCTTCGAATATCAGCCACAAAAAACCTGAGCCTACCAAAGCACCACAAACTTGTGCTATACAATATCCGAAGAATTCACCGATCTTCATTCTGCCGTCGAAGAGACAGGCCAGCGATACAGCGGGATTAATGTGACATCCGGATACGTTACCTACACAGTATGCCATTCCGACAATAACAAGACCGAAAGCAAAAGCCGTGAGAATATATCCGCTTCCATTAGCGGCATCGCAGCCTACGAGCATAGCGGTTCCGCATCCGACGAGCACGAGGGTCATCGTCCCGATAAACTCGGCAGACAATTTCTTCATGTCCATAAGTAAGTTCCTCTTTTCATTGTATTCTGTTGACAATAACAGTTATCTAAATATTACACCAAACAAATCAACCTCATATTACACACTAATGACAAAAATATGTTATATTTATCTACATATTTGGGGGTGGACACATGATAAGCTTTGGATTCTCTTATGTCGGATTGATATTTCTCGTAATGCTCTTTATACCGAACTTTTTCTGGGCAAAGAATCAGCCCGTTGATTATGATAAATATGTGAAGAATGAGAATAAGGTATTACTCGTTTTCGAACGGTCCGGAGAAGTACTTGTATCGGTCATTTCCCTGATTTCCGGCGGAATGGGTATAAGGGTTTTCTCGCTCTGGATCGGGTGGCTCATAATCGCATTCATTCTTATGATTCTTTACGAAATGTACTGGATCAGGTATTTCAGGAGCGATAAAACAATGGCGGATATGTATTCGTCCTACGCAGGTTTCCCCGTAGCCGGGGCTTCCCTGCCTGTTATCGCCTTCGTTTTACTCGGGATTTACGGGAGCAATATTTTCCTTGTAGTGTCTGCTGTAATCCTCGGGATCGGTCACATCGGCATCCATCTCGCGCACCGCAAAGAGGCAGGGATCGCCGGGCCGGCACGCTCGGTTAAGAGGACCATATTGACAGTCATCCGGCTGCTGATACTCATTCCGGCAGTGTTAGTGATCGCCGTGTCAACTTACTTTATCGCAATACGCAATTATAACTACCTCTCCAATCTGATTACGGGTGACGGCATTGAAGAACAGACGTATCTTGATATCAACGGGCAGAAGCAGTTCGTGACAATACGCGGCAGGAATGCCAAAGCTCCTGTCATCCTCTATCTGCATGGCGGACCGCTTAGTCCGGACAGCTCCATGGATTACGTCTTCAGCAATTATCTGATAGACGATTATATCTTTGTGAACTGGGATCAGAGGGGATGTGGCAGAACTTACTTTGCAAACGGAGACAGTGATAACAGTACTGTCAACTTCGATCAGGCAGTCAAGGATCTTGATAAGTTAGTAGATTACCTGTGCGAAAGATTTGACCGTGACAGGATAATTATTATGGGCCACTCGTACGGATCGCTGCTCGGAAGCAGATATGCATATGAATACCCGTCGAAAGTAACAGCCTATATCGGTATCGGTCAGTTCATCAATAACGACGCAGCCATCAAAGCAGAGTACGAGGATGCTCTGAGGATTGCCGGGGAACATGGCGACGACACCTCAGCTATGACCGCGGCCTATGATAAATATATGCAGAATCCTACCCTCGAAGCAAGCACTGAGGTATCCGGCTATGCTTCTTACTACCACACGGCACCCAAAGAGTCCAACAACATCCTCGCTGCTCTCAAATCTCCTTATCTGGCCTCAGACGATGTAAAATGGCTGACAAAAATAATGAGCTTCGATGATTTCGTAAGAATGAGCGGTCCTCTGGTCGACACCATTACTGAAGCTGACCTCTTCACCACACAGCCTTCATATAAAGTACCGGTATTCTTCATCACCGGAGGTTGTGACTGGAACTGCGCATATCCCGTTATGGTCGATTATGCCAATCAGACCCGCTCAGAATACAAGATCATCGAAGGTTGCGGACACTACGTTCATGCCGACGCACCGGAGGAATTCGCCTCTGCCGTCAAAGGGTTCCTTCAGAAGCCTGTTGTCTGACCGGATCGTATGACCGGACAACAGACCGGAATCGGCCGCGGCGCAAATCCGCTGTTCCGGGCGCGGCGAAAGGATATCCGATGCTGTTGATTTGAGATAGTTATAGGCGCTCGCAGTAACTTTGTGAATAAAAACGGCTTTGCCGGAACATGTTTGCTGCGTACGCAGACTACTTGTGCATCTAAATTGGTTTAGTGGAACATTTTGTCTGCGCTCGCAGACTACTTGTGCATCTAAATTGGTTTAGTGGAACACTTTGTCTGCGCTCGCAGACTATTTGTGCATCTAAACCGGTTCAGTGGAACATTTTGTCTGCGCTCGCAGTATTTCATAGTCTACCGGTTCTTCACGGAATATGCGGGATTATGCACTTACGCACCCCGCCTGCTCAGGCTCCCCCGTCTCTCGAGGGCGCCATCAGTACCTGTACTCTTCCCCTCCGTACTTGATGATAACTTCATTTGAATCTGTACCGGATGCTTCAGTACGGCCGACAATACGCGCGTCGATGTTGAATGACTTCGCTATGTCTATTATGCCTTTCGCCGCGCCCTCGGAATCACAGTAGAATTCGATTCTGTGACCGCAGTTGAATACCTGGAACATCTCTTTCATGGGAATGTCACCCGAATCGTAGATTGCTTTAAACAAAGGCGGCATCTCGAAAAGGTTATCCTTGATATACCTGATACCCTTACCGAAATCCTTACACTTGCCCTGTCCTCCGCCTGTACAGTGAATGATACCGTCGACTCTGTCTCTGTAATTATCAAGTATCTGCGCAATAACAGGAAGGAATGTTCTCGTAGGTGACAGAATGGCCTCACCAACTGTCTGTTCTGAACCGGGGAGCTTGTCCGTCAGTCTGAACTTACCACAGTACGCTTTCTCTTCGGGGATCGTCTCGGAATATGACTCTTTGAAATTCTCGTAATAGTACTTGGACAGAAGGAGATGTCTTGCTGCCGTAAGTCCGTTGGATGACATGCCTGAATTATATGAACTCTCGTATGTTGCCTGACCAAATGAAGCAAGTCCGACTATATAATCGCCCGCCTTGATGTTCGCCGCATTGATAATATCCGACCTCTTCGCTCTTGCAACGATTGTTGAATCAACTATAAGCGTTCTTACGAGATCTCCGACATCTGCCGTCTCGCCACCGCACATTGTGATGTTGATGCCCAGATCAGCGAGCTTTGATACCATCTCGTCGTAACCCTCGATGATCTTGGCAATTGCCTTGCCGTCAACTCTGTGGGCATTGCGTCCGATCGTATTGGACAGAGACATATTCTTATATGCGCCAACGCATGCAAGGTCGTCAGTATTCATTACGAGAGAATCCTGGGCAAGTCCCTTGAACCAGTCGTAATTACCTGTCTCCTTGAACATGAGGTAGGCTACGGAAGACTTCGTGCCTGCACCATCTGCGTGGATAGCAGTGCAGTATTCGGGATCACCTGCTATATCAGGGATCAATTTGGCAAATGCACCCGGGAAAACACCCTTATCCTGGTTCTTAACCGCTGCCTTTACCTCGTCCTTTGTAGGTGACACGCCTCGTGATAAATAAGATTCTGCTGACATGATATCCTCCGAATTGCAATAGTATTTCCGTGAAGCAGGCCGGTAAGCCGGGTTCTGTATATGACGATCATCTATCCAGATCTGCCGTTGCCGGCAGATTCAAGCTGTCTCCTCATGGCCCGCGGACAGCGGTAAATGCCATTCCACGACATTGCTCCGGGTGGGGTTTACAAGGCCGGTATGTCTCCATACCGCCGGTGAGCTCTTACCTCGCCTTTTCATCCTTAC
>DFIB01000243.1 GCA_002371375.1 Mageeibacillus sp. UBA3708
GAGCAGAAACTTGAAACTAACGGAGATACGAGCAGCGGTTATCGCAAGTTGTCAGCAGTGATTATTTGCGGATCGCAGGTTGTAGCATACAGTTGATTTGGTATCGGCCCGCGTGTTTGTGAGATGTCACAACCGACAGGAAAGAACCATAGCATAGCTGATGTCGTGTCGGTCGAACAACCGAGTAGCCGGTGCTTCAGGTACCGGGAACGGTACGGTAAGAGTTCGGCGAATGGGGAGACCATAACAAAGATACGGTTGATAGCATTTGCAGTCACACGGTAGTTGCAATGTCGGATGTGCGCATTCGCTCGTGGAGTTTAAAGGGCGCAGAGTGGATCTTATGACAAGGGGAGACCCTTACGGATAATTTGGTTCGCTGGAACGAAGAGGAGCTGTCTTGAATGAGGCAGCTCTTTTTTGTTCTGCACATAAGTCATGTGTGTTATATTAATTACAAAAGAGCGGAGGATATATGGATACCATAAACGGACAGTCTGACTTAAGAACACGTAAGAGGGCAAAAGAGATGACTGCAAAGGTATCTCCCGCAAGGCGTTTCTTTGCAAGGGTATTTGACATGGTAATCGTTTTTGCGGTTCTTCTTCCTGTGTATCATTTTGCCGGACTTCTCAGTCTGTCTGTTCGTAATTATTTTCTGATCCAGATCTTGTATACGGGTGCCTTTTTTGTCTATGATCTCCTCATGAATTCCATAGCCGGCGGGACGTGCGGCAAGATGCTGCTCGGACTGGCTGTAGCAGGTGAGACAATGTCCCGCATCGGTATAGGCATGTCATTTGTAAGAACACTGCTGTTCATTACCGCAGGTGCCGGTCTGTTCATACCTCCGCTGACAGTTGTTACGACTGTTGTTTGCTATATTGTCAAGCTCAATGGCAAAACTCTTCCCTGGGAGAGTAAATCCCCCGTATATGCACACCATATTACGGGTCTTCGTGTCGCATGGAGCACCTTGCTGGTAACGGCGATCCTTCTGGTCGGGATGATACCATCCATAATCTCATATCTGAAGCTTGTGCCTCATACCGGTGACATCACCGAGGAAGAATTCATGGAGGATTATGATGTCATTGAAGGCAGATATCTTGCTTCACTTGATGATGCAGGACGCACATACGATCCGTCCTTTTACGGATCCAACAAACTCTACAATATGCAGGATTTCAGGTTCAATACTGATGAGAACGGAATAGTTAAAGGCTTTACCTATGCTGATGTTGTTCCTCCCGGGAAGGAATACGAGACACAGAGAAGAGATCTGGCAGCAATGGGCATTTCAACGATGATAGCTTCTGTCAAGGCGAACAGAACTACTTACAACGTCAGTATATCTAATTTCTGTGCGGTGTTTGATAGACCTTTCGAAGATCATGATATATCATCCGGCGGCGTCAAAGTCGTTCATACCAGCAAGAAGGGACCGGACGGTCAGCTTGTCATATATGAAGTTTCTTTTATTGAGGAGGGCAATCAATGAACAGTGAATTCAAAGGGGTTTTATTCATCATATTCAGTGCCGTCTCCGGAATCGGCACGATGTTGCCGGGTATAGTTCTGGAGACCGTAACGCCAAAGGGAACCGAATATGATACCTATAAGATGGCATCTACTGTTTGGGGGATCATCGGTCTTGTTGCAGCGGCATTATGCGTATTTCTGGTAATAGCGGGGATGAAGGATAAATGCGCGTTCGGAGCTGCCGTGCTTGCCATAACGGGTATGATAAACGGATTCACATTCTATCTGAACAGAGAGAAGCTGACGACCATGACCGGCAGCAAGGGTATAGGACAGCTGATAAGCTCTCTGACGAACGACAATGTTAAGCTCAGCGTGTCAATGTCATGGGGATTCTATGTATACTGTTTCGCGACGGCTTTTGCGGTAATTGCCGGAGTCGCTTATGCATTATCTAAGGACTGACAGACGATGAATCAATGCGATACATGTGTATTCTATAATTACGATGATATTGATGACTGTTATTACTGTGACTGCAATATGGATGAAGACGAATACCGCCGTATAGCAGAACGCGGTAATAAGGGCTGCCCCTATTACCGCGACGGTGATGAATATAAGACTGTCAGACACCAGCTCTGATCAGAGGATGAAATCCTTCAGGTTCTGAAGGAAAGACTTGCCTTCCATGCCTTCTAATATCTTCTTATCCTCTTCGTCAGTTATCAGTGAACCGACGATATCCTTAAGAGACGACTGAGTATTGCTCTGCCCTGCAGGAACCTGGGCAGGAACGGAATTGCCTGAAGGAATCGCTGCAGACGGAACACTGTATTCGGATCTGGTAGTTCCGCCCGGATAGCTTGAGTCAACTCCTGACTTTGCTCCTGCAGCGACGAAATTGCTGTTGGCTGCGGATACAGAACTCATCATTGCGGGAGCAATATTGCTGAGTACTGTTCTGGTCTGATTGAAATCAAGACCGGATGCTTTGCATATCTCGTTTATGAAATCAGTTTTTGTTCCACCAAGGATCTTGGATATGATCTTATCTCCGTCAACAAGATCAGCTCCGGCAAGCTGCGACCTCATTGAGCCGGAATTAGTGTGTTGCGATAAAGCACCGAGGAGAGACTGTGCCCCTTCCTCCGTAGAAGCGTTCTCCGTCATCGTACCGAGCAGTCCGGGGATAGCAGCATTTATTGCGCTCTTAATCTGCTTTGGTGTTCCGCCTGACCTCCCGGTAAGTGCACTCAAAGAATCAAGTGAAGTCATGCTCTCGGTTAATACTTTGACCAAATCCATATTACTGTCTCCTTACTTAAGAAAAGATATTTTGATTGTAACACATCAGGTTTTATTTGTTAAAATAATAAGACAGGTTAAGATACCCGGGGGATATCATCATGATCGATTTTTACAACGCTTTCATATCATACAGGCATGCGCCGCTCGATTCCAAGGTTGCAGAGGATGTTCAGAGGAGTCTTGAACATTTCAGTATTCCTTCAGCTATCAGGAAGAGAACGGGCAGGAAGAGGATAGAACGCATCTTCAGGGATAAGGATGAGCTGCCCATCACAAGTGATCTTACGGAGACCATATCCAATGCGCTTGAGAAGGCTGAATACCTGATAGTCATATGCTCCCCTAATACAAAGGAATCAATGTGGGTCAAGAGGGAGATACAGTTCTTTCTCAAGAATCACACGAAGAACCAGATATTGACCGTACTGGCCGGCGGTGAGCCTCAGGATGTCATTCCGGACGAACTCAAAAACGATGAACGCATGGTAGAAAATGAGTTGGGAATGAAGTACGCCGTCAAGGTGCCGATCGAACCGCTGTCATGTGATTACAGAATGCCTTTCAAGCGTGCGCACAAGGAGGAACTGCCAAGACTTGCATCAGCACTGATAGGATGTTCCTATGATGAACTCGTGAGAAGACAGCGCCAGTACAGGATGAGAAGGATGGGGATCCTGTTCAGTGCAATTCTTGCGGTGATACTTGCTTTCGGCGGGTATATGATGTACAGCAAGATAAGACTGGACAGAAGCTACAAAGAGACGCTCATGAGCCAGTCGCGTTATCTGGCCAATGAATCGATCCGCCTCTTCGACAAAGAAGAGAGGATCAGTGCGCTGCAGCTTGCGCTTGCGTCTCTGCCGGCTTCAGATGACGATGACCGTCCGGTGATACCCGAATCGATCAAGGCGCTTACCGTGGCAACTCTTGCATACAAACAGCTCGACGGCGCCGGGATAGACTCTGTCTGGGATTATCAGATGCAGAATGAGGTTGCGGACTTTGTATTGTCTGCTGACCGCAAATACCTTGCAGGAAGAGACAAAGTCAATAACATAATCGTGTGGAGAGTGGAAGACCATCAGCAGGTCATGAACGGAATGGAGAACGACATAACGGATATGGCTTTCCTTGGCGACAACAGCCTTATGGTTCTCGGCACGAAGAACGCCACGGTGTACAGTATTCCCGACGGCAGCAAGAAATGGTCATATGACACGGGCGTAAACAGGTTCTCCACGGATGTGAACATAATTGAGATGCCTGACGGATCTGTAATGCTGTCAGTGGCAAACAGTGATACGCTCGGAGATGATCTGTATATTTTTGATCCCGGTACAGGCGATATAAAGGATGTTATCAATTATGATGAAGGATCTATTGTCGGTCCGAGGTTTTACAAGCATATTATTTCTCCTGACGGAAGCAAGTTAGCGGCAACCGTATATGACCCCGACGGGAACGGTTACAAAGCCGGTCTGTTTGACCTGAAGACAAAGAAATGGACGTACACTGAAGTACTTCCGAACCGTATTGCAGACATGGCATGGGCGGATAATGATCATATCGTTACCGCATCGCCCGTGACCGACACCGGCACCTCCATGATCTACAGCGGCAGGACCATACTGATGGAGGATCATAATACCATCACGTGTTATGATGCTTCATCACTTGCCAAATGCTGGGAACATGATATGACGAGCACCGGTGTAATGGTGAACAGCAGTTTCCTTCCTCTTCCGGGCCAAAATGCAGTTTCTTACTACCATGCCGATACTGCGGTGATACTGAATATCAGCACAGGGGCGGTTATCCATGAGGGACATGTTTACTCTCCGATAATCGATTCCAGCGACGTAGACGGAAACGGTGTCCCGATATACATCACAAGGGGTGGCGGTCTTGCCACGCCTCTGTCAACGGCAACTGACGCATATGCATACCTTGATGAGTTTGCGGAGAATATTACAAAGGCCGAGGTCGGAGGAGGTGTGTATATTACCGTTAAGGAAGGCCAGAGGATCTTATTCTATAATACCGGAGTCTGTGACGATGAGTGGCAGCCCTTCGATGATCAGAACGGCTTCACATTGTTCCCTGAGGAATACAAGATCAACGGCAGCACTTTGGCCATCCTTCAGGAGAACGGGAGTGAAACTGACCTGCTGATCTATGATATCGGCAAATGCGAGTACATCAAGACCATACCGGTCTTTGCGGAAAATGACATACTGGATTCATCTTCAGTCGCCGGCATTGACGGTAATAACGTGTATGTTGTCAGAACACACGAACATGAGCTTCATCTGTATACAGTAAGTATCGACAGCGGATCCGTTGATGACAAGGTGCTGATGTCGGGTAACTCCTATTATGATGTTCAGCTGTCCGCCCGGTACGCCAATAATAATCTAGCTTATGTGGATGACGGTGACGGCAAGGTAAGCTTAAGCCTTTATAACATCACTGATGAGCGTAAGCATTCATGCGAGCTTGACTTTAAGCCGTCCAATGACTGCGAGCTGTTCTATCTGCCGGCTTCCGGTCTGATCTATCTGAATGACAAAACGGGATACTATGTGATCAACATTGAAGGTGAGACCGTTAAGCCTCTTGATTATGAACACGATGATGCCAATCCGCCGTGCGTTGTTGAGAACGGAGACGGCACGCGTATTGCTTTCGGGAAGCTGAACAGTGTTTATATCATGAACAGTCAGGGAGAGACTGTAAAGACTTTACCGGGCAGCGGAATGAATGTTATCAGCATGGCTTTCCATAAGTTCAAGGATAAGGATTACGAGACGCTCGTAGTTTATTATGATAACGGCAAGATATTCCGCTACAATGCTGATACCGGTGATATCGAAGGCAGCTCCGAGACAACTATCTATACGAATGTTGCAGCCAAGGCAAATATGGAATTCCATGACGAATCAGGGATGCTCTATATCACAAGGAAAGGTTCATTGTCTATCGTTGAGACTGACAGATGGATCGAATATGCTTTCATAGAGAGCTGTCTCGGATATGCAAAAGAATCAGACAGGTTCATTACGATGTCTTACGAATCCGAGGAGAAGTACAAGATGGGTTACTTCAAGCACTACACTTTGGAAGATCTCAAAGCGAAGGCAGCGAAGATCCTTCAGGGAGAAGAGATGTCTGAAGAGATGAAGAGGCAGTACGGGCTTAGTTGATCCTCTTGTAGAGAGAGTCGAACAGCCTTCCCTTGATTATATAGATATCGTGCGGATCATCATCCCTGACGGCTATATAGTCACCGATATTGCCTGAATAGTATTTCTCATCATCCCATGCGGTGAAGAGCTTAACAGCGTGACCAAGCGGCTTGGCATAGATTCTGGCTGTCCCCGGCGGACTGATAACTGTCTTTGCATAAGGCATAACGGGCTTGATCTCACCTGTTGCAGTATTCCTTATTGAAGGTTCATATTCGAACTCGCGTGAGAACTGGAACCCCGTGAAAGTATAACTGTTCATCAGTTTCTGCTCGGTGATCGGGTAGATCTCTCCCTCGATACCGATCATGAGATAGGTATCATCTTTGACCGCAACATTGACGTCACCTTCAAGTGTCCTGACTTCAACGATCGAACCTGCAGGGAAGACATCGCTTAATCTTACAGTACCGAGTCTTTGTTCAAGTTTTGTGTAGAGGTGCATGTCGGAAGTATCAAGCGTTGTCGTCTTGGCGTAGAGGACCTCATAAGTATCATAATAATTGCGCAACCTGAAAGACAAAACGTCCGAAGCAGACTGATTAATGAGTTCCGGTCTGATCGAACCGCCGGCCTTGAATACATGGCCTCCTCCGCCGCCGATACCTTCTGCAAGGAATGCGGCAAGCTCATTGGCGTGAACCTCCTTAACGCAAGATCTTACCGAGAATTTGATCTCGCTCGGGCTCTCGTAATATGCAAGACAAACATCCACACCTGCCGTCTCCATTGCGAAATCGCTTATGACTCCGAGGATATTCGGATCGCACGGTTCTGACCTTATTATGAGATATCTGTTGTCTTCGTGATATTCGAATTCGAGGATCGCTTTGCCTGTGATCTCGAGTTCTCTCAGTGAGATATTGGAATTGCTCATCTCGGTGATGAGGCTCTTATTGATCTGGAGATATTCGATCATATCCCTGTCCAGCGGGTGAGAGATCTCGGAGAAACGGTTGGTGTCCGTGTATAGCCCGTAGTAGAGCGCGGTCGCCAGCTTCCTGTCGGAATTCACATCCATTCCCTCATATCTGATCATGTCCCATACGACGGTGGCACAGCTTCCGACTCCGCTCCTTACCTCAGCCATGGCAGGGAGATGCCCCATTACCTTGTGATGATCGATCACAGCGTAATTATCAGCTTTGGTGGGAGTGACATTACGCTCGCCCTGCTGGCAGTCACAAGTGATCAGAAGTGACGGTACTCTGTCATAATCCGGACAATACTTTACGGGTATCTCGAGCTTC
>DFIB01000220.1 GCA_002371375.1 Mageeibacillus sp. UBA3708
GGTCGATCAGCATATAGTAGGAAGTCGTAAGTGAGACCGCACTGACAAACACAAATCCGAGCGATACTATCCTGATGGCAGACATTGACGGAGCGAGCGCCGCGCCTCCTGTAATCCCGAACAGACCGCAGAACTGCCGGGCAAATATCCAGATCAGCACAGTGGCTATAACGCCTTCGATCAGAGCAGCTTTGATCGCCGCCCTCATGACTCTTTTAATGAGTTTGTGATTCTTCTCCCCATAGTATGTGCCTATGAGAGGCTGCATTGCCATACCGACACCGTCCAGAACGACACCGAACTCAATGAGACTTACAACAACGGCCAGGGTTATGAGACCCGGATCGCCGTAATTCTTTGATACAAAACCGATCATTACATAATCCATCAGCGCCCAGCAAAGATACACGGATGAATCAACGATACTGTAGCGGGATGTCAGCAGAAAATCTTTGATGGAGAAATGCCATGTAAAATGGAGCGTATTGCACTTGCGGAAATAATGCCAGCAGCATGTCAGGATGCCCAGCCCGTTTCCGATTACCGATCCGAGAATGATACCTGTCATACCCATGTGCTTTGTCAGTATTATCGAGAAAAGGATATTTCCGCCTATCTGGAAAACATAGCAGATGTTATTGCATAGCTCATCCCCGTCACTGTACACCATCTGTTCAAGATAGAATATCAGGATAGTTAGGAATGCATTTAACGGACAGAGACGGTAATACTGAAGTGCGCTGTCAAGGATGTCCCCTTTAATGTTGTTTATCCCGAAATACGCATCGCGTATGAAGAATATCGTAATGGCTGAGATCAATCCTATCGAAATGCTTATTATCAGGCCCTGCCCGTAGATCTCATCAGCCCTTTTCTTCTTCATTGCGCCCACCGCTCTCGTAAAGACGATCCCGACTCCCGTCGATACGAGATCCCCGAAAAAAGTCACGATGCCCGTTACCGGAGTTATCGCATTGATCGCAGCTACGCCTGATTCACCGACAAAATAACCGGCAATGATGCTGTCGCAAAGAAGCATGATATACATGACAGCCTTCGTGAAAGTGCCTGACAAAAACATCGAACTGAACTTTTTCTCACAAAACCCGCTCATATAAGATAATACTATCACAGTAATGTGAAGAAATGGCGGTTTTTAGTAATTATCAAACACTTATGGACAAAAACAGTGGATGGGAATACTCCATACCCCTGTAATTACCGGCGATAGTTACATCAAACAAATTAGAAATCCGGAAGCTCCCATGAGTATTCTTCTGTGGTGGACTCAGTAACAGCTGCAGTTGTTTGATTGCTTTCATCAGTTACTTGTGGAACAGTTTTTGATGTTGTTATTGAAGATGTGTCAGTTACCGGTACCCGTGATGAACTACCTTCGCTAATGGAAGGATAAGACTCTGTTGTTCCATCTGTAATCGCAGTTATTTGCTTTGATGTCTGTGTCGACTCCTGAACCGGTTCTGTCGAGGGGCGCGTCGATGTTTCAGAAGAACAGACAAAAGATTCCGATATGTCTTTGCTTCCCTTCTCACTAAAGAGAACAAAAAAGATTACGCACGACACGATCAAAACCAATATGGCTATAATGATGCATGTTCTATTATTCAAACGCACAAATCAGAAATCAGGAGTCTCTGTGCCACAGCTGGTTGCTATAACATCTTCAGTTTCAAACTCTATGACCTGCATATCAAGCAATTTATACTCTTCTCTTTCCTTCTCGTAATCCATACTCTTACCTCTCCTTTTAGCTAATATGTAATATGTTTAATTATCGCAGGGATCAGAAATGTCATCAAACCTCACTACTCACCGTTCTCATCGTCCGTTTTCTCCTCCTCTTTCACAGGAGCATCTGTTGCATCGGCACCTGGGTCTTCTGACGGGTCCGTTTCCTCAGCATCAGTTCCTTCATCAACCTCACCCGATACGCCGGATTGCTCTTCCGCAGGAGTTGCATCCTCATTACCTGCAGCTGCTGCCGGAGCCGGATCTGAAACAGGATCTGTTGCTTCAAGTATATCTACAGTCTCGAATGGTTCTTCAACTTTGAAGTGAACTAATGCTGCCCTGTTATACAGATATAATCCCTTCAACAATCTGACCAGATTCGTGTAACTACTGTTATTGCCCACTTGTGAAATAACCGTATGCACATAACTAAGTGCACTGTAGTTGCTTATCTTGAGAACCTCTGTACCATTCTTATCCTTGACTACCACTTCGTGTGGCGTTTGCAGTTCTGTTGACTTGATGTTTTCTATAGACAGTACATATTTACCTGTACTGCGGTTGTATTTCAATGTTACATCTCCTGAAGAAGACGTCTTAATACGCTTAGCGTCAACATAGAACAGATAATCACTTATCTTCTTGCCGCTGTCCAACTGGAACTTGTGGTGTATCAAGGTTGCCGTCTTGAGTTCCAAAGAAGTTCCTGTTCTCTGTATACCCGCATTATCCGCTTGTGTAAACACGGGAACATACCGAGAGAGATTATCCAGAGTTACATTATCAACATCAGAGATTATCGGGGAATACGATCCTTCACTTGGGTGATAGTCAAAGTACACCTGAGCGAGCTTACCGAAATCTGACATACGGTTAAGCAGTGTGAGAAGATCCTCATCAGCTCTGCCGGATGCATTTGCATCATCTATATATGTCGCAACAGAATACTCGAATCCTGTTGATGTAACATCTTCTCCCGCTTTATTCAGCAACGGATAGAGACTGCCGTCTCCTCTATAAAGCCTGAGCAGGAGCTTATCTCTCATCTGCGTAGCAGAGACATTGTATTGAGCAATATAGACGCTGCCGTCTTTTGTCAGCTCACATTTTGTTCCGTTCACAATTGCATACGCACCACTATCCTCCAGGAATTCTTTCGGCAATGTCAGTTTGAATCTGACTCCGATCATGTCATTCAATGCGAGACTGCATGACTTAACACGTGCAGGGGTAGAAGGATCCGGTTCGGGATCAGGCGTGGGCTGAATCTCTCCTCCGGTTACTGTAACGTTGCAGATCGCCTGCTTGTTTCCGCTGTTTGTCGTTACCGTGATTGTGGCACTTCCGACTCCTCTTGCGGTAGCAACACCGTCTACTACGGTTACAACATCAGCATCACTCGTTGCCCAGATAACCGTCTTGTCCGTTGCAGTAACCGGATAGATCGTAGGCGTCAATGCAAACGACTCACCGACTTCAACATTCTTCGATACGCAGTCAAGCATCACAGCCTGAACTGCGACGGGAGAAACGACCACATGGCAGACCTTGGATATTCCGCTCTCATCGTTAGCGGAAACGGCAATATCTGTCTCACCTACTCCTACTGCCGTGACCTTACCTGTGTTATCGACAGTCGCAACGCCGATATCTCCGGACTCGTATCTTACGGAACCGTCAGTTGCATTGTCTGGAGTGGTAACCGCACTAATTGTAAATGTACCGCCAACCAGCAGTTCCTTGCTCTCAGGTGTAATCGTGAGGTCTGTTACCGGTATCGGATCAACGGAAACTCTACAAATGGATGCTATAGCTCCATCGGCTGCTGATGCAGTAATTGTTGCAGTACCAACTCCAACCGCTGTTATAATTCCATCTTTAACAGTTGCAACCGATTCATCTGAAGAACTCCATATTACTTCCTGATATGTTGCATCCTCAGGATAGATCGTTGCCGTCAAAGATTCTGTATCTCCGATGTGCATAGAGACACTGGTCTTATCAAGCGATACTACTTCAACATCGATTACGCCTACAACGGATATCACATTAGGCAGTTCCGCATCGCCGCAATATGTATCGTTTGTTCCGTCGTGTGCAACGATGTAATACTCAAGTGTTCCTTCCTCGATAGCATATACAGGGATTACAGCCTGATATGTATCGTCAACAGTATTTCTCATTACAGACTGCTGCCAGGATTCACTGTTTTGCATCTTGTAGAACAGCTCGACACCTGTAACCTCGACATTATCCGTAACTGTTGCATTGATCGTTATGGGCTGCCCGACAGTTCTCGTCTCAATCGCATTCGTTGTAATAACGGGAGACTCGATATCAAGCGGCGTACACTTAACGACATTAGATGCAGGTGATTCATTAAAATCAGTATCAACTACTGTGAAGTAATAGTAGTAGTCCTGGCCCTGCTCGACATCAGTATCGATGAACTCATAGGTATCGTTCGAAATGATGGTATCGTTGATCTTTGTGAATCCCTGGGATTCCGGTTCTGTTCCGCTGTTGTAAGATGTTCCGCGATACAGATTGTATCCGGCCAATGTATCGTAATCGTCCTGCACCCAGTTGAGATAGTTCTGGTTGCTTCCTCCGGAGCCCTGGAGTGTAAGCGCTTCCGCAGAGGTCTTTGTAATGTTAAATGCAAATCTTGCTTTATCAGTACCGGTTGTCAGCCACAAGTCATCAGCAGCTGCTGCATCCTTAATCCTCAGGTATTCTGTTCCCTGATTGATGAAGGGATCAATATTGATCTCACCGACCCACTCTCTCGCACTTGACCAGTCACCCTGAACTACATAATCCGTATAAGGTTCAGCCGGACCAAAAGATACCATAGGCTCATACTTGCTGTCCTGCGCCATGTCACGGTTAAACTTGACATGGATCTGAACAGTCTGGCTGTTTGCAACCTCAGATAGTCTGTTGCCATCCATATCGGTAACATATGCTTCTGTTACGAAGGGGTAGATGGATGACATGTCGTCGTCGAGAGTTAAGTAATTGCTATAGTCAGCACGAGGAAGAGTTGCATCGTCGTATTGGTCAACTACTATCCTTTCTATCATTTCTTCGTTTGAAGTTCCCCAGTAATTTGATTTAATATCAAACCACTTTTGACTGTTGCTTGATCCAAGCTTTATGCGAACCCTTGTCCATGTATCAGGATGGTAATAATTGTTCAGTATTGCATTAAAACTGAAAGATGTCTCATATGTTTCACTATTTCCAGCAAATATCGTTGACGCAAAAATCTCTCTTGAATTATTTAAAAAAACAGAATTCACACTTGATCTTTGATACATGTCAACACTGATTTTATCACCAAAACTAAAATATCTTCCACAATCCAACCCCAAGTGGCTATTAAAATTAAAAACATTGTTATCAAACAAAACGGTATCAACATTGGAAATAACCGTCGGATAAAACGTTGATCCGGCATGAATATAACCATTATTCAAATTCAATACCTTAGAATTCTTTAAAGAATCAAAGTGAATGAGCTGATTTGTACTAGAGAGAAGTACCACTTGCCCATCAACAATTCTTTTAATACTTCCAATGGTATTTTGAATCAATGATAAATGGTTTCCGTTAGTTGCTACTATACATGGATTAAGAATATAAGTATAATCCATATTTATAATTCCACAGTTCTCCGTCACATAAATATCGACAGAATAATCCTCCATTCCTTTCGAGGGAAAAATTTCAACTGGGTTTTCAAATGAACCATTTATGTTAAGTAACCCTTTTACTGTAATATTCGTCATATGCAACTCTGCATACGGTCCTTCTTCTTCGCTGTGGAATTGAATCTTCGTTCCCGGATCCACATTAACAGTAACACCCTCAGGAATAAGGACAGACCTGTCAACTATCCACAGTTTATCAGCTGTAAGTGTCATATCCTCTGTAATGGTTCCCCTGAGATAAGTACCCCTCTGGACATTGAATGTGTAGGAATACTTATAATCACCGTACACACCATAAATAGTCTGATCATTATCATCCATTGCATTCTTTGCTGTAACAGTAAAATTGATTGTTACAAGCAGATCATTAGGTGCGTCATCTTTTATCTTCAATCTAATCGGATTGTCAACTCCCACAAGCATGTCATTGTCATAAACAAATCCGTTGTTGATCGCAGCAAACGTTCCAACTTCATCGTCGAATGTGATTTCATCAGTTATAAACTCCACATATGGATTAGGGATATCTGCTATAGATAATGCATCTACATGTACCACAACATCCTTCGCTATACCCCAATAGTTTGAAACAACAAAACCAAGGTCGATTGTTTCGCCTGCCTGAACAACACCATCATTGTTATTAGTCTCAGAAATAGCCTTTGTATCAAAGAAATGTATATCTGAAATCTGAACATTAGGCTTTGGGGCCAAGTTTAGACTGTCCCTAACATTTAACTTACTATACACATGCAGTACGCCATTGGGATCAACATAATTCACTACATCTTGTGTTGCCGATGCCAATTGTCCCATTATATATCTGGAAGAATACTTGGATTTATCCGGATTTTCTCTCCTGATTATTGCGGCTGCTGCAGATACCGCAGGTGCAGCCATTGACGTCCCGCTCCATCTTGCATACCTATTACCGGGAAGACAACTGAATATAGATACACCAGGAGCTATCATCTCATATTCACAGTTAGCATATTTATAGTAATCCCAGTTTGAAAAACTAGCTTTATTACCATTGTTATCACAAGCCATTACACCAAGAACATAGCTATACCCTGCAGGATATATATCTTCTCGGGGTGTCAAAGGAGCATCCGTCGTTGTTGCTCCATCATTCCCCGCTGATGCTACTAGCACACAACTTCCAAATGCATCAGCCAATGCAGCTTCAACCAGCGATGACTTTCCTGTTCCACCAAACGACATATTGATAACATCTGCACCGTTAGCATCTGCATACTGAATTGCTTTGGCAATATCAGTCGATGCAAAGTATCCGCTTGCCTGACCTGCTTTAATAGCCATTATCTTAGATCCGTAGGCAATACCTACTCCGCCGCCATTACCCGGAGTCATGGCGATTATACCTGCGACATGTGTACCGTGTCCCATGTCATCCATTGGATCTCCCTGCTTTGCAGGATCGATAAGATTTATGCCATGAACATCATCTACGTATCCGTTGTGATCGTCATCTATTCCGTTGTCTGGAATCTCACCTGGGTTTGTCCACATGTTTCTCTTCAGATCGATATGGTTATAGTCAACGCCTGTATCAATAACGGCTACAACGACACCTTCACCGGGAGCGTGACCGGGAGTGAGATTATTCCACACATTGACGCAGTCCAGATCGTCAAACACCCATCCTGCCGCTTCAACTTCTGATGCAAGCGCTTCACCTGAGACAACGGTCATATCATTCTCATCTGTCTTCTCCCAGATGAAATCAGGCTCTGCCGTATATATTTCTTTATCTGCACGCATCTGATCTACCAATGCCCAGATATCATCTGTCTTTACATCTGCTGTATAGAACATCTGATATGAATCATATCCTGATTTCTGCTCCACATCCTTGACCTTGAGTTCAAGGACGAATGATACATTTGTCAAAGAATAATTCTTGCACAGATCATCCGAATCTTTCAGATAGGAGGCTTTCTCACCGGTCTTCCGATACTTGATTACAGAGAAGACAATCGTATTCTCAACATACTTAACAGAATCTCTATAAGCCTGCTCCTGCTCGGCATCTGCAACGATCGAGTCGAAATTATACTCTTCTGTCTGTGTATATGTTGCCAACTCTACAGGTTCTATATCAACCGGGACTTCTGTATTGGCAGGTTCTGTTGCGGCTGCTTCCGGCTCATCGACATTCTTCACCGATTCGATAACTGTATGCCCACTGGCGCAACTAAACAGTATAGTACAACATAGAGATGCGGCTATTATAGCTTTCCAGGAACGAGTTTTCATAAATCGCACCCTCCTATCAACATGACGGAAGCATAGCAAGTGATTAGTAGGTTATTATTTACCCTATCGCATCACAATCCTAATTGCTTCCAATAATTATCAATTGCTTCATTAATTCGAATCTATAATTCATAATTCGCCGAGAATTATGTGATAATTTTAGGGTATCACATTCAAAAAAAAGTGGTTGGCTGGCAGCCAACAAGTACCGCCATCCAGCAGGTCAAGAATAGCAGCAAACTTCTTGCTCATGATTTTTTATCTCTTTCATTTGTAGATGCCAGTCTCAGTTTATCAAAAAGCTCTGGTACTCCGTCCTCTTGAAGATAAAGAGACCAGCCATCTGTCAGATTCGCCGATATATGAGAGTGCCGTTAAGCTTGTCCTTGCAAGACAGGCCGTACTCCTTGATAAGATACATCAAATATGAAGTGGTCACAAAGATATTAATCAATCCCACTCAATATCTTCGGCATTATCCTCGAGGAATGAATAGATATCATCTTCGTTCTCGAACAACTCTTCTATGATCCCTTTAAACTCTTCTGCCAGCGCCGTTGTCTCTTCGTTGACATCTTCGATATATACACAATACATGTCTGCTTCAGGATCACTCTCGATAATATCCAGGATCTCCGGATTATTCTTACTTAAATAACAGTTGAAGAAAGCCTCCCAGTTATAGCCGTTCATATATGCTTCATCACATATCTCATTCATTTTGGTCCCGATCCCCATGATCTTAGGTTCACCGACATCGAATAATATGGAGATACTCTCATCATCAACATTCATCTTGACTAAATCTGACATAGTTTTACCCTCCTTTGACGGATTAATTATACCATGGAAGCAGTTCCGCAAATCCCCGAGAGTTAACCGCACATCTCAACGAACTTCTTTATTTTATCGTCATTCAGTTGATGATCCTTATGTTTCCTGTCGAGCAATGATACCGTGTATTTCACATTAGGAATCCGGTCTTTTAATGCCTCCGCGCATTTTCCGATATCTCCGCCGCCTGATGTTACGATCAGTCCGGTCACTTTTTGGCATATAGACTCATCTGTCAGGAGCGCATTGATCGCAGGGACACCCTTGCGGTTCCAGACAGGCGTTCCGATAAAGATCTCATCGTAAAGACTAAGGTCTTTGCCGATCGGTTTTAACTTCGGTATCTTATTGAAGGCGACCTGACCGCCGCCGACCAGAAGACGCGCTGCAAAAGATTTGGGCATCTGTTTTACCGTATCGATCCGCAACATATCGCAGCCGAGCTTGTCTGCAATTATCTTAACTGCTTCTTCTGTGTTGCCTGATAATGAATAGTAGATAATTATCCTTCTCATCTTTTATTCCCCATGTACTTTTTGTCTGGCAAAATCCTTTTAGCTTCCGAACACCAGCGAAGATATGCTTCGTATGTCTCTATGCCGAAGGTGACGGTTAAATAGTAAAAGACATGATCTCTCTCATTTAATACTTTGCTCAGGTTGTCTTTGTAAGTTCTGAGCACCGCGAGATCAGCTTCCACCTCTTTCTCAAATTCATTTATCGTGGCGATCGCGGCAACGTTACCTGCGGCGCCTCCGAAATAAACCTTTAAGAGAGTCTCATACTTCAGGCTGTTAGATGACTTCGATTCCGTCAGCCATCCGAGCAGGCTTTCCCTGCCCTCAGAAGTTATGCTGTAAACGATCCTTTCCCTTCCGGAAGCGTTACTTTTGCTCTTAACTCTTTTGATCAGTCCGTTCTCCTCCAAAGAAGACAACGCAGGATAAATACTGCCGAAACTTCCCTTCCAGAAATAGCGCAGACTGCCGTCTATCCTTTTCTTGATATCGTATCCTGTCAGGTTCTCGTGATCGAGCAAGCCGAGGATCACTAGATTCATCTTGTTATCATTTGCCATGGCAAAGCTCCATATATCAAATCGATATATTGATTGTATATCAATTTGATATATCGTGCAACAATTACTTCAATGTAAGATGCATCAGACTACTGTAAATTTAATGTTGGTGTAGCATCGTCTTCATCGGTAGTAATGCTAACTGCTGCCGGCAATAATGTGTTATAAACTATTGTTGTTTTCGCTTCGCCGAGTTGCGGCAATAACCAGAAGAGATATGTGATCAGTACATAGTCATTAGGACTAACTTGTGCGATAAACGCCGTATGCTTGATCAGAGCTTCAGCTACGTGCCTTGAAACAATTACTTTGAATTAGGACATCAGATGGCCGCCTTATTCTCAAAAGATGACTCTTTTGCTTCGGCATCAGCTATGATTCTTTTCATTTCTTCCAATAAACTACGGGCATCTACACCTTCAATCCCTTGTTCTCTTTCCTGCTTAGCGATTCTAATATCCGGCATGATATTGTCTCCTGCATTCAGCGAAAGATTCAATGGAACTCTTTTCTCACGCACAATCTGAGTAAGGAACATATTAATAGTTCCATTCATATTCATCCCTAACTGATCAAGAATCTCTTCAGCCTGAGCCTTGAGTTCAGGATCTATCCGCACGCACATATTTACACTTTTAGCCATATCAATCACCTCCCTACATGCATATTATATGCAATGTATATACTTTTGTAAATGCAAGATAATCAATGTCTATATAACACTGCTACAGTTTGTTGTTGATTATCTTTAAAAATCTGGAGCTGTCATTTCAATGTGATTCCCTTCAGAATCAACTATTTCAACCACCCAATTACCTCTGATCAGAGTTAACGGAAAACAGATTTCTTTTCCCTTTATCTTATTCTCCAGAATCGTCTTGGAATCAACACTTAAGCTTGGCAGACAGTTACTACCATACTCATGGGTTTCACCTTTCTTCTCATAAGCAAACAAACCAAGTCTAAAACCATCTATATCAAACACACTATAAATCTCGTTTTTTTCTGTAACCATCTGATCGAGCAGTTCCTCATAAAACTCTATGGCCCGATTCATATCACGTACGCAAATATACAAAGATTCTAATTTCATATTAGTCATTCATTAGCTTGGATTTACCGGACCTTCTGATTCCTGTAATGACCTTGATATCAGGGGTGTTTATCAACTCTGACAGTTCATTCATATAACTGTTGCGCAAAATAATCTTCATAGACACCGTACCTCCAACACAACATTAACACTTCTATTCCCCAAAATCAACACATATGCATTTTTGGGGAATAGCGACATTTGCGGGGTAGAGAGCTGGTTTTATTGCAACACTTTACTCTATCAGTTACAAAAACCCCCAGAGCACTTCCAATACTCTGAGGGCGTTTTAGTCTTATTGGGAAGTATTTATTGAATTAATCAATTTGAGTTAAAAGATAACCAGGTGCACCAATCTCTCCTTCACGCTCTACAAATCTTGTTATGCTGGATAATTGAGGGCGTCCGTCTGCAGTTGTAGGAACATAGACTTTTCCTGCGGTTACCTTGTAGTGATGAGTTTCAACACTTCCATCGGTATAAGTTACTTCTATCGTAAGAATAGCACCATCTACTTTATATGTTGTCTCATAGAATGCTTCTTTGGGGTCATCATTAACACTCCATAATTCTTGGGGGACAGACATTCCAAACGACATTTTCTCATTATATGTTCCCTCAAATGTTTGTCCGGGAACTACTTGGTGTTCATAATACTCCATACCATCAAGTTCAACATCAGGAAGTGCAAAGAATCCGTCACTCATTGTATTTGTGCTTTGATTCCTTTCAACTTCTTCCGCAGTGGATGGCGTAGCGTAATAAATATTGCATTTATCAGTTGAAACCTTTACCCTGTCTATATTTTCTCCCGAAATATAGAACCTGTATGCCAAATGGAGCAGATCTGCTTGAGATCTGTTCAGCTGGCATAGACCTGCAAAACTTCCTGATGGAGCATCATCAGGCAATTCTGCTGCATTTGCAGTAATGACAAATCTGTTGGTTTTGGGAATCGCAATTTCGAAAGTTCCGTTTGATGAATTAATCTCAGGAATTATATTTCCTAAGAAAAAACCGCCTGCAACTACCACTAAAAGTGCTGCACATACTGCAAGTCCTATTGACAATACTTTCTTTGTGTTCATTTTAGTCACCTTTCTTCGTAATTGGATTTCTGAATCCTCAATTTCTGGAGAAAGAGCTTGCTTTAA
>DFIB01000200.1 GCA_002371375.1 Mageeibacillus sp. UBA3708
AAGGAGTACTGGGGCGAGGGTTCCAACAGAGCCAGGAACTGGCAGCGTTACGATGACGGCGGTGCCGGCGGCAAGATGGCTTTCGAGGAAGGCGTTGATTCATATGTTCCCTATGCAGGCCACTTGAAAGACAACCTCGACACTTCCCTTGCCAAGATCAAGGCAACGATGTGTTCCTGCGGATCATCCAGCATTGAGGAGCTCCAGCAAAAGGCTCGTCTCGTTGTGGTATCCTCCACTTCTATCATCGAGGGCGGTGCTCACGACGTAATCCAGAAAGAGAATGACAGAACGGCAAGATAATGATAAAATGTCTGTCGATGTGATCCAATAAGTATTACAGATATCTAAGAGAGGTTTTTAACATGGCTGAAGAGAAGAAAAACAAGTTTACCCGTGCAGGTTTTGACGAACTGCAGGAGGAATTGTCTAACAGAAAGACCACCATCAAGGCAGAGATTGCTGCAAGAATCGAGGAAGCAAGAGCTCAGGGCGACTTGTCAGAGAACTCCGAGTACGATGACGCGCGCGAGGCTCAGGCTAAGAACGAAGCACGTATCCACGAGATCGAGGAGCTCCTGAAGAACGCTGAGGTCAGCGATGATGATGAGGTATTGAAGACTGTTGTCTCATTCGGTTCCACAGTAACATTGAGAGATCTTCAGACCAAGGATGAGGAGACATATACTATCGTAGGTCAGAACGAGGAGAATTTCTTCGAGAACAGAATCTCTGAGGAATCCCCTGTCGGTGCTGCGATCATGGGCAAGAAGAAAGGCAACACCGTTGAAGTCGTTACCCCCCTTGGCAACCTCAAATACAAGATCGTCAAGATCGGTAAGTAATCTTAATTAAGATAGTTACCGATCTTTAAGAAGCGCGAATTTGAATGACTCGCGCTTTTTGCATTTTATCAAAGGAGATTTTATATGGCAGACGAGAATAATCAGCAGAATCAGAATAGTGCGCCACAGGAGGATATCGGCCAACTCATCAAGATAAGAAGACAGAAGTTGGCAGATCTCCAGGCTCAAGGCAAGGATCCTTTTGTTATCACCAAGTTTGATCAGACTCACCATACCGATGATGCTATCAAGGCATATGAAGAGCAGGAGAAAGAAATCCTTAAGGATTATGCAGAGCCCGTGATCAATAAGCCTTCTGACGATGCAGACAACGACACGGTAGCTGCCTACCGCGCCGCTGTAAAAGAGGCTTACAACGCCCGCCGCGCCCTTCTCGACGCCCACCCTATCAACGTTAAGATTGCAGGCAGAATGCTCTTCAAACGTGTCATGGGCAAGGCATCATTTGCCAATATTCAGGATCTCAAAGGAAGGATTCAGATATACGTATCCAGGGACGGCATTGGTGACGAGTCATATTCCGATTTCAAGAAGTCAGACATAGGCGATATCTTCGGCGTAGAGGGATATGTGTTCCGCACAATGACAGGCGAAGTGTCAGTTCATGCGACAAGCATGACGCTCCTGGCCAAGTCCCTTCAGATTCTCCCCGAGAAATTCCACGGACTTACCGATACTGACACCAGATATAGACAGAGATACACCGATCTCATCGTCAATCCTGAGGTCAGGGATACATTCGTCAAGAGATCCAAGATCATCAAAGAGATCAGGAACTTCCTTGACGGCAGAGGATTCATGGAGGTCGAGACACCAATTCTGGTAAGCAACGCCGGCGGCGCCGCTGCCCGTCCCTTCGAGACACATTACAATGCGCTCGATGAAGACGTTAAGCTCCGCATCTCACTCGAACTCTATCTTAAGAGACTTATCGTCGGAGGCCTTGAGAGAGTATATGAGATCGGCCGAGTATTCCGTAACGAAGGAGTTGATACAAGACACAATCCCGAGTTCACGCTGATGGAGCTCTATCAGGCATACACTGACTACTACGGCATGATGGAACTTACAGAATCCATGTTCAAGTATCTGGCTGAGAAGGTCTGCGGCACTTCGATCATCAAGTATGGGGACATTGAGATAGACTTCGGCAAACCCTTCGAGAGGCTCACGATGAACGAAGCTATCAAGAAGTATGCAGGCATTGACTTTGACCAGGTTAACGGTGACGATGCCGCCAAAGCTCTGGCAAAAGAGCATCACATCGAGTTTGAGGACCGCCACACAAAGGGCGACATCATCAACCTCTTCTTCGAGGAGTTCTGTGAGAAGAACCTGATCCAGCCGACATTCATCATGGATCACCCTGTAGCCATCTCCCCTCTCACAAAGAAAAAACCTGATGATCCTTCCAAAGTTGAGAGATTCGAGCTCTTCATCAATACATGGGAGATGTGCAACGCATACTCCGAGCTCAACGACCCCATCGATCAGCGCGAAAGGTTCGCTGCCCAGGATGCTGCATTTGCAGCAGGTGATGAAGAAGCAAACCACACAGATGAAGACTTCCTCAACGCCCTCGAGATCGGCATGCCCCCCACGGGCGGCATCGGCTACGGCATCGACAGGCTGGTTATGCTACTGACAGACAGTCCGAGCATAAGGGACGTGCTGTTGTTCCCGACATTAAAGTCCCTCAGCTAAGCAATCCTTGGATTTACTGGCCCTGCGACAGTTCGCAGGGCTTTTTTTGACCAATTTTTGACCAACGATGATTCGCATGATACTTATACCTCTACTACTATATTTGGAGGTGTACTATGACACAAAAACGTTTTGATAATAGAGGACAGGAATTATTCTGTGGTGAGCGCCAGAGAACCGACGGCCGCTACGAATACATCTACCGGGATAGAGAAGGACTTCGCAAGAGTATATACGCTTACGACCTGACTGAATTAAGGATTAAGGAGTCAGGTGTAATGTACATGGAGTCGGTTAATATCAACAGACAGATCAGGAATCTGACATTGAATGATCAGTTTGAACTGTGGATAGCTTCCAAGCAAGATCTGCGCAGATCTACCCTTAGCGGTTACAAATTTGATTATGATTGTTATATCCGCAACTCTCTTGGTAAGGAGCTCGTGTACGAGATTACAACTTTCGATATCAAATCGTACTATGTGACCTTAAAATACAGCCGAAGGTTATCAGCAGAAACGATCTCGAGAGTTCAAAACATAATGTATCAGACATTGCAGTCCGGAGTTGATAATGGGGTCATTCCGCGCAACCCGGCAGAGAAAGCACTGAAGGGACAGCGCCGTAGCCACTCCAAACACAAGAGCAACCGCGAAGGTCTGTATCTTGATCAAGCAAATGCTCTTCTGGATCACATAGCTAACTCCGAACGATACAAGAACTGGTATCCGATGATCTATACTTTCATCAATACAGGACTTCGGATTAGCGAGCTGGCAGGGCTCAGGTGGTGTGATATCGACCTTAAGGACGGATACATAGATGTGAATCATGCTCTGGTAGAATACGCATCGGACCACAAGTCGTGCATGCATATCCATTTACCCAAAACACCTGCAGGTATTCGCAAGATACCCCTCAGCCCGAAAGGCATCAGTAGCTTAAGGATGGAGAAGGACAACCAACGAAAAAGAGGAATAAAGTGCAAAGTAATCATAGATGGTTATACCGATTTTGTTTTCATCAATAAATGTGGCAGACCGGTAAGGCAATCGGATGTCAATCGTTTCCTTGTTCGAATAGTTGATGACTATAATAAACATTGCTGTTTTGATAAATATGGAAGACCTATTGTCCTGCCAAAGATCACGACACATTGGTTCCGGCATACTTTCGCAAATATACTATGTCAAAAGAAAGTAAGTATTAAGACTTCTCAACGTCTTCTGGGGCACGATGATATCTCGACTACGATGGATATTTATACACACGTTAGCGACACAAATGTAAGGGATGAATTCCTGGACAAGTGGGACCTGAGCTTATAAAGCACATATATCGCTAGCAATGCACCTTACCAATGAAGCGTTGGTAAGGTTTTTTCATATACATAGTTATTTTATTCGATTTGAGCCGAGTCGGTTTATTCCGAATAAAATTGTTTACACTTTGGCATTCTGAGACTATAATGAACTTAGTTCGGTTTGAACCGAGTCGGAAGGAGTCGAATGGAAATGAGTTTTATAGGAAGAACACAGGAATTACCAAAACTTAAGCGGCTGATGTCATCTGATGATATGAGTATGGCACTTATCTATGGAAGACGAAGGGTCGGAAAGAGTGAATTGGTTAAGCAGGCTATGAAGGAATCCGATATTCCGGCTATTTACTATGAGTGTAAACAGGTTGCAGAGGAAAGCAACGTTAAAGGAATATGCGAAGTGATCTCCGAAGTCATGGATCTTCCTAAGCTTGGCTTTACAACTATCGAGGATGTTGCGAAGTATCTCTTTGAACAGGCGAAAGATAAGAAGATGATCTTTGTCTTAGATGAATATCCATATATCCGCGAAAACATAACCGGATTGGACAGTATCCTTCAATCACTGGTAGATAAATATAAGGATTCCTCAAAGCTTACATTGATCCTTCTTGGCTCATATGTAGATGTAATGAAATCGCTCCTTGAGAAGTCGAATCCCTTATATGGCAGAGCAGATCTGGTTATAGATCTTCAACAGATGGATTATTATGATTCTTCGCTGTTCTATCCTGCATT
>DFIB01000135.1 GCA_002371375.1 Mageeibacillus sp. UBA3708
GATAATAAGTCCTCTGCCACAGATCCGTGTGAGGCATTGTAGTTATCTCTACTCTGCCGTCCTCTATCCTGTAATTGGACGGTTCTCTCTCCCATCTCATCTTATCTGTTATCATACCGACACCTCCCTGCCATCCGAGTACATGGATATTTTATCACGGAAACCTGCCATCGCGATACTGCCGGCTTATTGCAAAAGTACTCTGTCTGTTTATAATTTAAACAAGAAAAAGAATAGAGGCACCTATGAGCAGTATCATCAACAACGATCCATATTCCGTAAGGATCAGAAGGAACAGAGCCACACTCTCGGTAGTGGGAATAGGCGTTGCCGCTTTCGGGTGCTGGAGCATCATCAAGATGATCATGGAGTGTCTGATCGGACCTGTCAGCCCGAGCGTCGTTGAAGATCTTATGGACGATGATATTCTCGTTATTGTTCTTACCGAAGTGCTGTTGATCGTGCTCATGATCACTGATGTTACCCTGAGATTCTACATAGGCTTAAGTGCAAGGAAGGAAGCCGCCGGCGTCCTCCGGAGCCACAAATACATTGTAGTAGCCGTCTTAGTATTCCTCTTCAACGGCTGGGGGCTTATCGAGATTGCCGGAGACATTATAGCGGCGGATGGTCTGTACCTGAGAGATTATATATCCTTCTTTGTGGAGCTGACTTCGCTCGTTCTCCTTCTCGAATTGATAATCGTGTCGCATAACTGCCGGCCGAAAGGAGGTAAAGATGCAGCTTGACTTCCATTACTATGCGACATACTGTGCTGCATTCATAGCGGGTTATTCTCACGCCGAGAGCCTTGATATATGTTACTGTGCCCAGTTCGTTGACTGCTGTACAAGATCATTCCTGTCGGAGATCAAAGCACCGCTTCAGGCCGCAACCACCCAGTCACAGACAGAACTTCTTGATGTGAACACCGACATCATCGGTCTTCAGGACATCACGAGAATATGGGCATCTTTCCATTTCCTGCCCGGAGATCTTTATGCTCCCGTCAAAGCTTTATTTAAGAATTACAAAAACAAGTACCGTCTGATATGTGCGCCTGACGGCGACCTGGTTGCCAGGACAGTCGAGCTTGCCAAAGGCAAGGATCTGCACGCAACAGGCGTTGCCATGCATGTTCTGGCCGATACGTGGGCGCACCGGAATTTCGCCGGGACACCGTCAATGGTGATCAATAATACGGACAGCTATTTTTTTGAGATCATGCCTGACGGTTCGCAACGCAAGATCAAGTTCGGACATAACCCCGGAGCGGCTGATGACATCGAGAACGGAAAGTACACGAACACCGTCTACAATGTCAGCGAGACAACGATAATGAACCTTGGTCACGGCAGGGCCGGCCATCTCCCCGACTACAGCTTCATCAGATATAAGTACATGCCCGCCTGGGATAATTACAGGGAGTGTCTCAAGGACAATCCGGCCGAGTATTATAACGCATTCTGTCAGATGGTCTACGCAATGAGATATCTGAGAGGCGAAGAGGAGACCTTTGAGACGGGCAGGTACGATGAGGATAATGTGGCGCAGTGGGAGTCCAGGATAAAGGAGATCCTATCCACAAGGCAGACTGATTCAAGAGCTGACTGGAAGGCCTTTGGCGGTGAACTGTCGGGTGAGGAGATACCTGATTTCGACGAGACCCGTTATGTGGAAGAGTACAGGAATGCACCGAAAGGCAAGCATTATCTCACCTTCCTCGGCAAGTTTATCATCGCTGCTCTGGCACAGAAGAGCATGGTGACTAATCAGATATACAAATCCGGCAACAAGCTGGCGGGAATGTCGGTCGATTACAATAAGAAAGGATTCGGCGGCATGAAGGACTTTAAGAGGCTTGTAAAGCACATAGAGGGTAAATAAATGGGTAAGCTCAAACGTGTGTGGAACGTCATAAGCGGAATCGTGGTGATACTGTTCGCCGTACTTGCCATGCTCATTCCCGCGGAAGCCTTCATACTCATCGCGCTGATCGCCGCAACCCTCCTTCTCATAAGGGGATGCCGCTACATCATCTATTATCTGACAATGGCGCAGCACATGGTGGGTGGAAAGATCATCCTGTTCTACGGCATATTTATGTTCGATCTCGGCGTCTTTGCCATGACCATATACAGCGAATCCAAAGCGGTAATCCTCATCTACCTCACCGCCGGACACGCGATCTCAGGAGTCATCGATATAGTCAGGTCAATACGCAACAGGAAGGACGGCTACTCATCGTGGAGAACTGACATGATCCAGGGCATCGGCAACATCCTTATCGCCCTCATCTGCGTCATCTTCGTAGGTTCCATCGACATACTTGTCTATGTGTACTGCCTCGGACTTATATATCTGGCCGTTATCAGGATCATCAGGGCTTTCCGCAAGAGCGCGATAGTTTACATCCAGTAAATCTGTTTTGACAAAATATTGACACACAAGCATAACATAACGAACACCGAAGAATATTAGAATACTAACAACAAAGTTAAGGCGGTGACGTTATGGAGAATGTCAACATTATAAATGATCGCAGTGAGCGCGGCACATCGGGCGAACAAAGACAGTCCTCAGCGGTGATCACTCCCCTCGGCAGACTGTCATACGAAGACTTCGAGGAGCTTGAGCTGATAGATTTTATGACGATGCTCGAAGAGATGGAAAACAGGTAAAGCACTCCGGCGGGGTGCTTTTTTGTTGCGGCATTTTACCTCAAAATACATTTTCTTAGAATTAGCGAAAGTGTCGAAAATCGCTGTTCACTCTTCTGCATTCTGTCGAAAAAGCACCCTCATCTGACAATGTCACATAATATTCCGCAACTTAATCGTAGAATGGAGAACAGTGAGGTGGGCAGTTATGGACGAAATCTTGATCAAAAACATTACAGAACCTGAACAGAACAAACTGACGTCTGAGGACATGCAGTATCTTGAGAAGATCGACTTCCTGACAATGCTGGAGGAGCTGGAAGGGAAATAAAGCTCAAAGCCCATGCCCCGGAACTCAGTCGCACTTCGCGGGGATGAGTGTGTGCAAAAACTCTTTGTATGCATACCCGCTCGTGCTCAAAGGAGTTCCGAGGCAGGGCTTTGAGCTATCGTGGATTGTTTTGTATCGAGCGATGTCCGTAGAGTATTTGTGATAACCATCGTCTTAACGGTCAATAATGTATCTGCTTTCCTGCACCGGCATCACACAACAAAGCCCCCTCCAATGTGTGTTTTCGCTGAGGGGAGGAATCCTTATACGTTATGCTATAATTATCACATCTATTACAATGGGAGGTCATCGTGAACTGGTCAACACCTACCGCAGATGAACATGAGACCGTCCTTCGCTTCATCAGAAGGATCAGAGTATCCAATATCATTGCATCCTTATTCTTCTTTCTGTTTGCATGCGCGTGCGTCGCGCTCGGGATCGCAATGATCATCACGGACGGCAATTACTACGGCATCACACCGGTGATCTTCGGGCTCATCATTGCTGTCGTTGGACTGGGTGTGGCGATCACGGACATGGACAGATATAAGAAGATAAAGGCGCAGGAATACGCTGTAAGCAGATGCCGTGTGGTGTCACGGGACGTCAGCAGGACAAGATACAGTACGGGCAGGTATGTCAGTATCCTCTGCCCCAACGGCAATATCTCACGTTACAAGGCAAAGGCCTCCGTGTACCGCAGAGCGGCGGAAGGGGCATCTGCACTCCTGGTGGATTACAGCGAGACGCACAAGGGGCGCCGCGACATAAGCATTGATCTTGTTATCGGCGAAGCGAGATAAATACTACTCCCTGAACCTGCCGGGAGTCACTCCGCACTCCTTGGTGAAGACTCTGGTGAAATAACTCTGGCTCGGGAAAGCAAGCGCATTGGAGATCCACATTATCGGATAGTTAGAATGCTTAAGCATATTGCGCGCCGTCTCTATCTTCTTGATCAGAATAAAGCGGCTGATGCTGACACCGGTCTCTGCCTTGAACAGGCGTGACAGATATCCTCCGGACAGACCGCATACTCCGCAAAGATCATTGACCCTGATGCGCTCATCCAGATGTTCCATTATATAATCAACACACATCGTAATGTGCCGTGAGAAAGTGTCTCCCCCTGCAATCTCCCTCATGCGCTTCGTGTAAGCAAGGGCCATCTCCCCGTGCAACTCGGATATCTCCTCCACAGACCCTGCCTGATCCGCCAGGAGAATATAATAATCACTCATACTGAATGATTCGGACAGCTGCATACCGCCCTCGATGCATATCCTGGCGATAAGCGCCGTGGTGATCACGAAATGATACTTGATATTCTGCAGATTGTCCTCTGCCAGCTTGCCGAGTCCTTCCTTCTCATGGAACCTGTCACGGCAAAGTTTCCTCACCTTGCTGATGTCTCCCAGCATTATGGAATTGTAGAAATCTTGCTCAGGCAACAAAGAAGCGTGGATCATCCTGTAATCCCTGTTCAAGAACTCCTGGTATGAGATTTTGCCGCCCCGTGTACTCATGCATTAATTATATCATCAAAAGATAATTTAAGTCATAAAAAGTACATACACGTTCCCTGTAGTATGGTATGTTAATCGTAATCAGAATCAATCATAAAGGCAGGGACAGTTATGAATAAGAGCAAGATCCTATGTTCCGTGGTAAGCGGTGTGACAGCACTCACGATGCTGACGTCATGCGCCGGAACCGGTGAGACTTCAACACCATCCTCTTCTCAGGAAGCGACATCCGCAACGACTATGCCTGCGACCCCCACACCCGAGCTTGAGGGTTACAACCTGCTGTGGAGCGACGAGTTCGACGGCAACACTTTGAATACCGACATCTGGACACGCGAAGTCCGCGAACCCGGATGGACCAACAACGAGCTTCAGGAGTACAGGGATTCCGAAGAGAACGTCTTTGTTAAGGACGGCAACCTTGTACTCAAAGCCATCAAGACAGAACAGAACGGCAAACCCTACTACACATCGGGCAAGGTCAATTCACAGAATAAAGCAGATTTCCAGTACGGCAAGGTCGTTATCCGAGCCAAAGTTCCCGAAGGACAGGGACTGTGGCCCGCTGCATGGATGATGCCCAAGGACGAGAGCTTCTACGGCCAGTGGCCCAAGTGCGGCGAGATTGACATCATGGAGAGCCTCGGCAACGACACATCCGTCTCCTACTCCACGATCCACTACGGCGAGCCTCACGCCGAGCAGCAGGGCACCCTCAAGCTCGACAACACCACGTTCTCGGCAGACTTTCACATCTACTCCGTGGAATGGGAGCCCGGCGAAATGCGTTTCTACACAGACGATGAACTTGTGCTCACAGTCAACGACTGGTTCACGGCTGAGGAGGGCCAGGACGACAAACCCTACCCTGCACCGTTCAATCAGCCTTTCTTCGTACAGATGAACCTCGCAGTCGGCGGTGACTGGCCGGGCAATCCTGATGACACCACCAACTTCGACAAGGCAGAGTTTCTCATCGACTATGTACGCGTATACCAGAAGCCTTCATACGACATGAACGTCGAGAAGCCGCCGATGGTCTTCAAAGAGCCTCTTGCAGACGGCAACTACGTCTACAACGGTGATTTCGCGGCTGCGGAAGATCTGACGGATGACAAAGACTGGCAGTTCCTTCTCTTCTTCGACGGTCAGGGTGAGGCAAAGATCGAGGATAACATGGCGATCATCTCCTCCACCAACTGCGGTACGGAAGAGTATTCCGTACAGTTCCTGCAGGCAGACATGCCCGTGCTCAAGGGCCACACATACCGCGTCACATTCGACGCCAAGGCAGATGAGGCACGCGATATCGTAGTAGCAGTTACAGCCCCCAACAACGGCTGGAACAGATACTATCCCGATACTCCCAAGGATGTCACCACTGACTGGCAGACATACACCTTTGATTTCACGTCTGACACCAAGGATGATAACTTTGCAAGGCTTGAATTCAATCTCGGCAAACGTGGATATACATCAACTGTATATCTGAAAAATGTACGATATGAGGACATCACGAATTAATTAAGCACAGATCCTTCGTACTCATATACAATCGAGTAGGGGGAATTTAATCC
>DFIB01000136.1 GCA_002371375.1 Mageeibacillus sp. UBA3708
GAGCTCAAGAAGTATTGCCCTTTCTGCCGTAAGCACACAGTACACAAAGAGACAAAGTAATCGCGCAGTGTAAGAGAAGGATATAGAGATGGCTAACAGTAAAGGTAATATCTTTAAGCGTTTCGGTAAGGGCTTTAAGGACGTCATCGGAGAACTCAAGAAGGTTGTCTGGCCTACAAAAGAGAAGCTAAAGAGCACATCTGCGGTAGTTTTGCTCGTTATCGTGTTCTTTGCGGTCTTCCTTACGCTTATCGGATCCGGCGGACGCTGGGTGCTCGATAAGATCGGTTTCTACAATGCCGATGAGACAACTGCCGTAAGCAGTGATGCGTCTGATGCATCAGGTAACATCACACCTGCAACGGATGCTTCCACAGAGTCAACGACAGAGGCGACAACTGAGTCAACTGCGGATTCGTCGGCAGCTTGAGATATAAAGGAGTAAGAAGATGCCTGAAGAGAGAGAGGCCCGCTGGTACGTAATTCATACATATTCCGGTTATGAGAAGTCCGTTAAGGATACTCTTGACAGGTATGTTGAGAATCACGGCATGGGTGAGAGGATCCAGGAGGTCTGGGTTCCCGAAGAGAAATATGTTGAGGTCAAGGACGGTGTCCGTAAGGAGAAGACGAGGAACAAGTTCCCCGGATATGTCCTGATCAAGCTTGTTTTCGGATATGAGGAGAAGGAGGACAAGAGCCTCTGGTATCTCATCAGGAACATCCGCGGCGTTACGGGATTTGTAGGGCCTGACCCGAACAAGCCCCTGCCTCTTACAGACAGCGATCTCGTATCAATGGGTATTGATACAGACTGGGTTCCTGAGGTCGACTACGATGTGGGAGATTACGTAAGGATCATAAGCGGTGCTTTCGCAGAGTTCAAGGGAACGGTATCCGCTATGGATTACGAGAAGGAACAGGTTACTATTGAAGTTCAGATGTTCGGAAGGATTACTCCTACGACAGTTAACTTCACACAGGTGCAGAAGGTCTGATGACCTTGAAGATGATTTCAAAGCGCCTAACGCGCTTCGGAAATACAAATAATTAATTGGGAGGTGGCCAGTATGGCTAAGAAAATTGCAGGTTATGTTAAGCTTCAGATCCCTGCAGGCAAAGCAACACCAGCGCCGCCGGTAGGACCAGCTCTTGGACAGCATGGTATCAATATCCAGCAGTTCGTCAAAGAGTTTAATGAGAGAACAGCAAAAGACGCAGGACTTATAATTCCTGTTGTTATCACAGTATTTGCTGACAGAACATTCTCTTTCATTACGAAGACTCCTCCGGTACCTGTTTTGCTTAAGAAAGCAGCAAAGATCGAGAAGGGTTCCGGTAAGCCTAATGTTCAGAAAGTTGCTACGATTACATGGGATGACTGCAGGAAGATTGCTGAGATCAAGATGCCCGATGTTAACGCAGCTGATGTAGAGGCTTGCGCCAGAATGGTAGCAGGTACAGCCCGCTCAATGGGTATTGTCGTTAAGGACTGATAAGGAAAGGAGATTCGTATGAAGACAGGTAAGAGATACGACAGTCTTGCTAAGCTTGTTGACAGAGCAACGATCTACGATCCTTCCGAGGCAGTTCGTCTTGTTCAGGAGACAGGTAAGGCAAAGTTCGATGAGACAGTAGAGCTCCATGTACGTCTCGGTGTTGACTCACGTCACGCTGACCAGCAGGTTAGAGGTGCAGTTGTACTTCCCCACGGTACAGGCCGTACGAAGAGAGTTCTCGTTGTTGCTAAGGGTCCCAAGGCTGATGAGGCTAAGGAAGCCGGTGCAGATTACGTAGGTGATGACGATATGATCGATAAGATCCAGAAAGAGAACTGGTTCGACTTCGATGTTCTTATCGCTACACCTGATATGATGGGTAAGTTAGGCCGTCTCGGTAAGGTTCTGGGTCCTAAGGGTCTCATGCCTAACCCTAAGTCAGGTACAGTTACAATGGATATCACAAAGGCTGTTAATGACGTTAAGGCAGGTAAGATCGAGTACAGACTTGANNAGAAGGAAAACTGGTTTGAGTTTGATACCGTGATTGCCTCCCCCGATATGATGGGTGTTGTCGGCCGTCTCGGTAAGATCCTCGGGCCGAAAGGCCTTATGCCTTCCCCGAAGGCCGGTACTGTAACGCCCAATATCACGCAGGCCATTCAGGAAGCCAAAGCCGGTAAAGTGGAATACCGTCTGGATAAGACGAACATCATCCACTGCCCGATCGGTAAGGTATCTTTCGGTCAGGAGAAGCTTGAGGAGAACCTCAAGGTCATCATGGAGGCCATCATCAAGGCTAAGCCTTCAGCAGCTAAGGGTCAGTACATCAAGAGCTGCTCGATCGCTTCAACGATGGGCCCCGGCATCAAGGTTAACGCTGCCAAGTTCGGCTGATCTTGATAAACTATAATTAAATATCCTTTTCTGCCTAAGACAGCAGGTGAGTATCAGCTCTTAATCAGCTTATGAAGCGGCCAGCCGAGGAAGATAGTGAAGATTAGATCATTTTCTAACCCTCATGTCTTCGGGCATGAGGGTTTTTAATAGAATAAAATAAGGAGGAAATTGATTTATGCCAAGTGCAAAGATTCTTGCGACAAAGCAGGAGAGGATCGCAAAGCTGGCTGAAGAGATGAAGGACGCAAAGTCTTTTGTTTTCGTTGCATCAAGAGGACTTACAGTTGCTCAGGATACAGCTATGCGTAAGGAGCTCCGTGACAATGGCGTAAAGTACGAGGTTATCAAGAATACAACTCTCAAGAGAGTATTTGAGACACTCAACATCGATGGTGTATCTGACCTTTTTGCAGGCCCTACTGCCGTAGCTTACGCTGATAACGTTACAACTCCCGCCAAGATCCTTGCTAAGTATGCAAAGGACTATGAGCCCCTTGAGATCAAGGGTGGTGTAGTTGACGGTAAGGCAGCTTCAATCGACGAGATTATGACACTCGCTTCGATTCCGGATGCAGAGACACTCTACAGCCAGGTTGTTTATGGTTTGCTCTTCCCTTTCACAAAGCTCGCTATGCTCGTTAAGGCTGTAGCCGAGAAGAAGGAAGAAGAAGGCGGAGCACCCGCAGCAACAGCTGAAGCCGCCGCAGAAGCACCTGCAGCTGAAGAAACTCCCGCTGAGTAATCTCAGGCGAGAGACACTATCACTAACCAAACAATAATTACTAAAATGGAGGAAAATAAAATGGCAAGTGAGAAAGTTACAAGCATTCTTGACGAGATCAAGACATTGTCCGTAGTAGAGCTTTTCGAGCTCGAGAAGGCTATTGAGGAAGAATTCGGCGTATCTGCAGCAGCTATGGTTGCTTCAGCTCCCGCAGCAAGCGGAGCAGCAGCTGCAGCTGAGCAGACAGAGTTTACAGTTGTTCTTAAGAGCTTCGGTGATTCCAAGATGGGCGTTATCAAGGCAGTTAAGGACGTTATGGGTCTTGGCCTTAAGGAAGCTAAGGAGCTCGTTGAGAAGGCTCCTGTTAACCTCAAGGAAGGCGTTTCCAAGGATGAGGCTGATGAGCTCGTTAAGAAGCTCGACGGCTGCGGCGCAGAGATCGAAGTTAAGTAATTTAACTGAGGACGTAATCGTATCAAGGGTGTTCCGGATGACCGGGACACCCTTTTTAAATCATCAATAGTATTGACATAACAAAAAGGTTATTTAAGAATGAACCTGATGCTTTTGAGATTGTCTTATGGTTATAAAACCAAAAAGACACGGAGGGTGAAATAATGGATTTCAACGCTATAACAGAGGAGATCAGAAAGTTCCAGTCAGGTGATACGGAAGTATTCAATGACATATATGAGGGAACATACAGGCTCGTATACGGAGAGTGCTACGGCATCTTACGATCCGAAGAGGATGCACTTGACCTGACACAGGATACTTACGTGTCTATATATCAGACGCTGGATAAGCTTGAGGAACCGGGAACATATTCAAAGTGGATGACTACCATAGCGCGCAACAAGTGCCTCAATTACATTCAGAAGCATAACAGGGTATCCTACACGGATAATGATATGGACTTGGATCTCGCGTCCGACGACTGGACGGAAGTTGACGGACTTCCCGATTCTTTCCTGGAGGACGAAGAGAAGAAGACGATCATAAACAACATACTCAAGGACTCCCTCAGCGAAGTCCAGTATCAGACCATATTCATGCATTACTATAACGACATGCAGGTCGAAGACATTGCAGCCGAGATGGGATGTCCCGCGGGCACGGTGAAAACAAGGCTTAAGTCGGCCCGTGACAAATTCAAGGAGGCGCTTGAGAAGTACCTGTCCGATAACAAGATCGTTCTCGGTGCAGGTGTCGGAACACCGTTCCTCACAAAATTCTTCACGGCACAGGTCAACGCAATGCCGATCCCTTCCATACCGTCATTTGTTCCGGCAGTTCCGGCCGTTACTGCGGCTCCCGTAACGACTGCGGTCTCATCACCCGCCGGCAATATCGCTGCAGCAGGTGTTAAGAACACGGCAAACAAGGCTGCATCTCACGGCATAAGAGGGCTTGCATCCTCAACAGGCGGCAAGGTGCTGATCGGCGGTATAGGTCTTATCGGAGGCGGCGCCATCATCGCGGGCGGTGTGCTTCTCGTTAATCAGCTTACAAAGAAGCAGGAAGTTAAGATCGATCTTAACGAATATATCGAGTACAAGGTTGACGGTTATAACGGCGAGGGCAAGCTGAGTTATTCCATCGATTACGACAAGATCAATGCTGCGATCCCGAATTCGAAGGAAATAAAGAATGCTGATGTCTCCAAGATGGTATCAGGCTCCTGGGATAAGGATAAGGCGCTGGCTAACGGCGATGAGATCAGATTTACCTGGGTGGAGCAGGACGGAACTGACGAATTCGAGGAGAAGGCGGGTGTTGTTCTCAAACATACAGATATCGTATACGTGGTTGAAGGGCTCGAAGAAAAGCCGGCTGTGGAGATCAACGTTTTCGATTATGCAGATTTAAGTGTCAAGGTGGAAGGCAACGATACCGTGGCAAGTGTGGTGTTGAGCCCTGACTGCCCTGTTCAGGATGTCACATTTAAGGTTACGCCCGACAAGGGGCTCATGGAAGGTGACACGGTTACTGTCACAGTCGAGGGAGAAGTGAGCGGATATGTATTTAAGGAGACGAGCAAGGATTTTATCGTGCCGGCCGTTAATAGAGAAGTCAAGGTTGTTGACGGCGAAGTGCTGACAGTTCCGGGAATATTTAAGGTTACGATTCCTGTAGTTGAGATCAGCGGACTCGATATGACGGAAGTCAACAGCAAGATAAGTGCCGAATTCGATTTCTTCCGCGATTTGCTTGATGTTGATCCTTCTCTTGCCAATGGCTTCACGCCCATGTCTGAATCGTCCTATTTTTATGATACTGTTAACGGCATCATGACCATTACTGTAGTGGTTCCTGAGTACAACTGGGCTTTGTGGAGAGGCGATCGTACATATAAGTTCCGTATCTCAACACAGACCGGCAAACTCCTCACAGATGAAGATATGAAGGAAATATACGGAGTTGATGAGGCAGAGTTCAGAGAACTCGTATACAACACTGTAAAGAAGGCTATGGATGACGAGAACAAGCAGGGTGACGGCCGCTGGTATTTCCCGAAGGATCCCAAAAAGAGCTGGCTTGGATTGGATATCTACCACCAGAATCTGGAAGATGATGTAATAGGATCTGCTGTTCCGTTCCTCTCCGATGAAGGCCATCTTTGCTTCAGTATATCGCTTTATACTGACAACAACGAGATGTATTGGGATCTGGAATTTGACACAGTCACGGGAATGCACCGTGATGCATACAATAGAAAATGGAGAAAGAATTGGCGTGAGTAGTATTAACTTATAATACTTTCTTGACATTACTCCGCTAAGTTGCTACAATCTTTAAGCGCCCGAGGGGGCGACTTAAATGGCGGCATAGCTCAGTTGGCCAGAGCGTCCGGTTCATACCCGGCAGGTCGCAGGTTCGAATCCCGCTGCCGCTACCAAACAAGGCCCGTTGGTCAATCGGTTAAGACGTCGCCCTTTCACGGCGGAGTGACGAGTTCGACTCTCGTACGGGTCACCACCAGGCTACAAACTGTCTCGTATATCGGGACAGTTTTTTATTGCTGTGATATACTCAACTCATCAATTACCGAAGGAAACATATGAAGGCAGATACCGGTAAGAACAGAATACTCCGCATAATATTGCCGCTGATCATCATATCTTCGGTTCTTGCTTTTATGCTCTACTGTAATTTCCATACGAGCATGCTGGTGGATGATTACGGCTACTGCTTTGATTTCAGCACGGGATGGGACAGTCCCAATCCTGACGGGCTTGTTCCGCCGCCTGCCTCCGTGAGGATAGATGACGTGTTCTCCATATTCGCATCAATGGCAAGTCACAGACAGTGCCACAGCGGAAGAGTATTATCTCATTTTCTCGTCCAGCTTTTCCTTATGATGCCCAAATGGGTATTCAACATATTCAATTCATTGATGTTCATCCTTCAGGCGGTGATGATATATCTCTGCGGAACTGTCCTTACGGGGAAGAAGTCTCTTACGGGAGCTGCTGCGGCTGTTCTCTTTACATTTATGAGCCTTTTTCTGTTCCAGCCTGTTTACGGTGAGATCAATCTGTGGCTTGACGGGTCGCTTAATTATCTCTGGACATCGACATACACGGTAATTTACATATATTTCTATCTAAGGCTGTTCAAGACGGGGGAATTCTCAAAGAATACTGCGGTCAGCATTCTGTTCGCGGTATTCGGATTTGCCGTAGGAATGTCTCACGAGGTGTCCGGGGCCGCCATGATCGTCCTCTCGTTCCTGATCATTGTTTATCTTCATTTCGCGAGGAAAGTTCATAATATACCGTCATATCTGTCTTTTGCTTTCACGGTGGGCGGATTCCTCTATCTTCTGCTGGCTCCCAAGGAGCTTAATACACAGATGGCAGGTGGATCATTGACGGAGCTGGCAGGCAAGCTGTTTGAGAACCTTGCTGTCCTGATACAGTTCGCGGCGATACTCATGCCCCTCCTGCTGCTTGCCATAGTCCTGTTCGCGGCGGCAGTGCGTGCCAAAGCTGGCAAGGACATCACTGCTTTTACGGTTATACTGTTCCTGACGATGGCCGCGTCTTTCTGTTCGCTCGCATTCGCATCGTACATTGCCCCGAGGTGCCTGTTCGTTATCTCAGTCATGCTCGTGCTTTGCTGCGTCATCCTTATGACCGTGCTGCTGCAGAAGAAGGGAATGCACACATACATAATCTTTGCTTTCGCGGGTGTGATGGCAATACTGACCGCAGTTCTCGCCGTGAAGGGAATAAAAGACATCAATGCCGTTTATGCTTTCACCGTGCACAATGAGGAATACATCATGGAGTGCAGGCAGAACGGGACGGAGGACGTGAAGATCCCTGAGCTTGCTCGTGACGGGCTGAGCGAATGCTGCGCGGTCAAATATCTCAAATACATTGACGGATACAACAGCAATTCATGGCCCAACATCTACATGGCGAAATACTACGGCGTAAGATCCGTCTCCTTCAGCGGCGAGATCGTGGACGTAAATAACCGGTAAATCCTTGACATCTCACAAATCAGTATTATTATATGTTCGTGAACGGTGAAAGGAGTTGTGTTCGTGAACAGATACGAAGCTGATGTTTTGATGGCCATAATAAGTGCCGGTACGATCAACCAGCGCATATTGTCCGCACATACGGGACATTCCCTCGGCGTCATCAACAGATCTCTCAAGATGCTCAAGGAAGACGGTCTGATAGATTCTGGTTCAAGGATCACGGAGCGGGCAAAGCAGCTGATAGACGACAGCAGGCCCAAGGGAGCCGTAATACTGGCTGCCGGCTACGGAATGAGAATGGTCCCGATCAACATGGAGATACCAAAGGGACTTCTCAAGGTTCACGGTCAGTGCCTTATCGAGAGGACGATAGAACAGCTTCATGAGGCTGGAGTTACTGACATCAAGATCGTAACGGGATTCCTTATGGAGCAGTATGAATATCTCATCGACAAGTACGGCGTAGAACTCATCTACAATCCGGAATATATGACAAAGAACAATCTCGCTTCGCTCAGATGTGCTTCCAAATACATAGACAACACATATATCATTCCCTGTGATGTCTGGTGCAAAGATAATCCATACGGCAAGACCGAGCCCTACTCCTGGTATATGGTATCGGACAAGATGTCCGGTCAGAGTACTATAAGGGTTACAAGAGATCTCCAGCTTGCCAGGGCAGATGAGTACATGGGAGCCCGCATGATCGGAATAGCCTATGTTGAAGGAGATGTCGCCCGCGAACTCAAGGACACAGTACAAAGGATGTGCGGCAACCCTTTACATGACAACTCTTTCTGGGAGGATGCACTGTTTGCTTCAAAGACGAGGATAAATGCCAGGATCGTCGCTGACAGTGATGCAGTCGAGATCAACACATATGAACAGCTCCGCGAATTTGACAATAACTCCAATCAGCTCAAGTCGGATGCACTGACGGCCATTGCAGGAGTGCTGGGTGCGTCCGAGGAGGACATAGTCGACATAGAGATACTTAAGAAAGGAATGACGAACAGGTCGTTCATCTTCTCCTGCAAAGGCAGCAGGTACATAATGAGGATACCCGGTGAAGGAACGGATCTTCTTATCGACAGATATCACGAAGCAGGTGTTTACAAGGCCATATCAGGCATGGGCTTCTGTGACGACCCTATATATCTGGATCCTGACAAGGGTTATAAGCTCATAAAGTATCTTGAGAATGTCAGGTCGCTTAACCCTGAGGCCGAAGATGACATAAAGAAGGGGATGGCGCTGCTCAGGAAGTTCCATGACAGCAATATCAAGGTGGATCACGAGTTCGACCTTTTCGGGCAGCTTGAGTATTACGAGACGCTTTGGAACGGGCGCAAGTCATGTTACGGGGATTATGAGACCACCAAGGCGAATGTGCTGTCGCTTCGGGAGTTTATCGAGAAGAACAGCACACACAAGTGCCTTACTCATATTGATGCGGTTCCCGACAATTTCCTTTTCTATGAAGGGGCTGACGGACAGGAGCACCTGCAGCTTACCGACTGGGAGTATGCGGGAATGCAGGATCCGCATGTCGATCTGGCAATGTTCTCCATCTATTCATTCTACTCGAGAAGTCAGGTGGATAAGCTGATCGATATATATTTCGACGGGGAGTGCCCGGACATCACGAGGATCAAGATATACTGCTATGTTGCGATATGCGGAATGCTGTGGAGCAACTGGTGTGAGTTCAAGCGTCAGCTGGGTGTTGATTTTGGTGAGTATTCATTCAGGCAGTACAGGTATGCCAAGGATTTCTACCGGCTGGCAGTGAGCGAATCGGAGAGGCTTAATATATGCATAAAGTAAAAAGAGCGATAATCATGGCGGCCGGCATGGGATTAAGGATGAAGCCGGTGACGCTTTTTACTCCCAAGCCGATGATCAAGGTTAACGGAAAGAGAATGATAGACACGGTAATAGACGGTCTTATCGCCAACGGAATAACAGACATTAACATAGTGACGGGATATCTCGGACATAAATTCGAAGAACTGACGGAGAAATATCCCGGTATTAATCTGATCGATAATCCGCTGTATGACAAGTGCAACAATATCTCATCACTTTATGCTGCAAGAGAACTCCTCGATACGGACGTGATCATTGCCGATGCGGATCAGATAATATACAACAACGGTATCCTGAGCCCTGATTTCGAGATGTCGGGATATAATGCCACGAAGGTCACGGAAGAGACGGACGAGTGGGTCATGACGGTTGAAGACGGCAGGGTCACCTCGTGCAGCAGGAACGGCGGCAGTGAGGGATGGCAGCTCTACAGCATCTCAAGATGGAGCAGGGAAGATGCGCTAAAGCTCAAGGAACTTGTGGAGCTGGAATTTGAGAAAAATAAGAATACCGACGTCTACTGGGACGACATTCCCATGTTTCTTCACCCGGACAAGTTCGAACTGGGGATAAGGGTGATGGATAAGTCGGACCTGACCGAGATAGACAGCTTTGAAGAGCTGATAGCAAAAGATTTTCATTATTGTGAAGATAAAGGAGAGTTATGATGGCAAACAAAACAGTAACAAAAAGAAAGATCGATCCGTTTACGACGTTCGTTCCTTTCGCGTGTATTATCGCATTATGCGCGTACTTCATTCTCGCGCCTGAGAATTCGACAAATGCTCTTGAGATGATCAGGAGCTTCCTCGGCGATAAGATGGGTTCTTACTATCTTATCATCGGCCTCGGATTCTTCCTCGTATCGCTGTGGCTGGCTTATTCCAAGATCGGTACGATCACGATAGGCAAGCAAGGTGAGAAGCCCAAGTACGGCTTCTTCTCCTGGGGCGCAATGGTATTCACATGCGGTCTTGCATCGGATATCCTGTTCTATTCATTCTGCGAGTGGATCTATTATTACGAGGACCCTCATGTACTGGGAATGGGCAACATCAATGAATGGGCGCCCACATTCCCGCTCTATCACTGGAGTCTCATCCCGTGGAGCTTCTATGCCGTACTTGCAGCCTGCTTCGGATTCATGCTTCATGTAAGAGGCTGCCACAAGCAGAAATATTCAGAGGCGTGCAGGCCCATCCTCGGCAAGCACACTGACGGTGTGTGGGGCAAGGTAATCGATATCCTCGCCGTTATCGCTCTTATCGCCGGTACTGCAACAACCTTCTCGATCGCAACTCCGCTCCTGTCAATGGTTCTCACGGACCTCTTCGGGATCGCAGGTTCCAAGTACGTAACGATCGGCATCCTCGTCTGTGTCTGTGCTATCTACACCACATCTGTCATGAACGGACTTAAGGGTGTCAACCTCCTGTCCAAGATCTGTATGTTCCTGTTCGGTTCGATCCTCGTATACATCTTCCTGTTCGGCGGTGAGGCAAGGTTCTCCGTTGAGACGGGCGTTACATCACTCGGTAACATGTTCCAGAACTTCATCGGATTGTCCACATGGACTGATGCAACGAGGTCAGAGGCCGGATTTGCACAGAACTGGACGATCTTCTACTGGGCATACTGGATGGTATGGTGTGTTGCGGCTCCGTTCTTCATGGGTATGATCAGCCGCGGCAGAACGGTTAAGCAGGTTATCATGGGTTCATACATCTTCGGTACTGCAAGCACATTGATCTCGTTCATCGTCATTGGCAACTTTGGTCTCGGCATGAAGGTTCACGGCAAGTTCGACGCCGTTGCACAGTATCATGCGAACGGCGACGATCTCTATCAGACGATCATCGATATTATCCACCAGCTCCCGCTGCCAACGATATTCCTGATCATTCTGGCTGCCGCAATGTTCGCCTTCTACGCGACATCATTTGACAGCATCACGATGGTGGCATCCAACTACAGCTACAAGAACATCGAGGGTGACGAGATGGCAAGCCCCAGGATGAAGCTGTTCTGGGCTATTCTCCTGATCATGCTTCCTATAGCATTGATCTTCTCAGAGGGAACGATGGCAAATCTTCAGACCGTATCTATCATTGCAGCATTCCCTATCGGAATAGTAATGATACTTATCATCGCAAGTTTCATAAAAGACGCGAGGAAACACTTGGCTACTCTCGACAAAAAGTAAGGTTTTATTGTACTTTCTTGACACCCTCTCACCGTTGTGAAATAATTCACAAGGACACGGCGGGAGGGTGTTCTTATGTCCTTATTTGATGTATTGTCGACTATATTTATCAGACCGCTTGAACTGATGTTCGAGCTGATCTTCGCGATAGCAAACAGGATCGACAGTAACCCTGCCGTTGACCTCATCGTCATGAGTCTTGCGATCAACTTCATAGTCTTGCCTCTCTACAGGCGTGCGGATGTGATCCAGCAGAAGGCGCGTGACGACGAGAAGAGACTCTCACCGATGATCCACCACATCAAGAAGAGCTTCAAGGGTGACGAGCGCGTAATGATGCTCCAGACCTTCTACAAGCAGCAGGGTTATAGTCCCCTGTCTTCTCTGAAGAGCATAATATCGCTCCTTCTGCAGATCCCTTTCTTCATCGCGGCATATCAGTTCCTGTCACACCTTCCTTTGCTTGAAGGTGTCAAGATGGGACCCATCAAGGATCTCCTCGCTCCCGACGGACTGCTTACCATAGGCGGCGTCACGCTGAATGTGTTGCCTATCCTTATGACGGTGATCAACATCATCTCAGCTGAGGTTTACACACACGGACAGCCCTTCAAGAACAAGATAGTTCTCTATCTGTCTGCGGCAATCTTCCTTGTACTGCTGTACACGTCACCTGCGGGTCTCGTTTTCTACTGGACATTCAACAATGTGTTCTCGCTCGTTAAGAATATTTTCTATAAGCTCAAGAACCCCGGATTTGTATTCAAGGTGCTCTGCGCCGTTACGGGCGTTGCAGGAATCTGCTACGGGATCATTCGAAAGGTTAACGCAAAGTCTATGCCCGAAGGGACCGGGGCCAAGGACGCAGCTCCCGTGTTCGGCACAACGGAACTGATATTCGTTATAGTCATATTCTCCGCAATGATCATTCCTCTCATCCTTCATATCATCTTTAGGAAGAGGAAGATTAAGGAGGCGAAGCCTGTAACGAAGACCGAGAAGATGATCTATATCTGCGGCGCTTTGTTCCTGTCTGCATTCGCAGGATTTCTTATTCCGTCATCAGTCGTGCAGTCATGTCCGGAGGACTTTGTATATCATAAAGACCTGTTCAATCCAACACACTATGTGTGGTATTCCTTCTTCATCGCTCTCGGCGTATTTGTCGTATGGCTGAGTGTGTATTACCTTCTGTCAGATAACAAGGGAAGAAGGATATTCTCCTGCTCGGTTCTCATATTGTCGGCTTCGGCTGCCGTTAACCACATGGTTTTCGGAGTCAATACTGGCACGTTGTCCACGGAGATGAAGTACGATTATGCTCCTGAATTCCCGGTATCCAAGATGATCATCAATCTGGCTTCTCTCGCAGCTATAATCATCGTATTCTGCCTGCTGTTCAAGTTTATTCCCAGAGTAATGGGATATGTTCTCCTGTCAGGCTTTATCGTCGTAATGATCCTGGGCGGCTATAACCTTTACAGCATTACAAAGACATACGACCATGTCGTGGCTACCAGCAGTGAGCACGATAATCCTGTTATCACACTGAGCCGTAACGGTAAGAATGTCATAGTGTTCATGATGGACAGAGCGCTTGGCGGTCTCGTTCCTTACATGTTCCAGGAGAAGCCGGAACTTGCAAAGCAGTTCGACGGCTTCACATACTATCCCAATACGATGTCATTCGGTACACGTACTATCCACGGCGCACCGCCGCTGTTCGGCGGATATGAATATACTCCTGACAAGATGAATGCCAGGACAGATGAACTCCTCGTGGACAAACACAATGAGTCGCTACTTGTAATGCCGAGACTTTTCAGCGATGCTGGTTATTACACAACTGTCATCGATCCGCCATACGGCAACTACACTTATTTCGATCTGAGCTATTATGACGGATATGAGAATATCCACGCATATAATGCGGAGCAGCTCCTAAATCCAGATATCGCCACGATCATCAAGCAGACGGACGCCAAGAGAGAATACAACATACCTTCCTACTGTCTGTTCAGGATCCTCCCGACGGCTCTCCAGTCTTCCATGTACGACGGCGGCAATTACCTGTCGCTCGGGGTGGACTACAGCGTATATGATGAGTCCGAGCCGATCATTCCCCAGGAGACGAAGAGCGTATCTGAGGCAACAGGTCAGCTTGGTTCATTCCTCAACACGTACACGGTGCTTGAGAGGCTTGTTGACATTACGAATATCAGCGATGAAGAGAACTGTTTTGTTATGATGGAGAACAGCGCCACACATGAGGCGTCGCTCCTTGATGAGGCTAACGGATACGTGCCTGCCAACAACATAGATAACAGGAAGTATGATCTGCTACACGCTTCAAGGATGATGGCGAACGGTCGAAAGCTTAACCTCACCACCGTCAACCAGATGGCTCACTACCACTGCAACATGGCATCATACATCCAGATCGGCAAGTGGTTCGATTACCTCCGCGAGAACGGACTGTGGGACAACACGAAGATCATCTTCGTAGCCGATCACGGCAGGGACTGCGGTCACTTCTCCGATATGGTCTATAAGGATCTCGACCTCGATACGGAGTTCTTGAACCCGGTTCTGATGGTGAAGGATTTCGGTGCGAAGGGCTTTGTGACATGTGATGACTTCATGACGCAGGCCGATGTTCCTACGCTGGCGCTTAAGGATGTCATTGACAATCCGGTCAATCCGTTCACGGGCAACCCGATCAACAGCGATGCCAAGCTAGCGGGCCCCCAGTATATATTTGAGACCGAGTTCTGGAGACCTGATACTACGGCTTACAAGTTCCGTGAGGGTAGATGGTTCTCCGTTCATGATAATATTTTTGACAGGAATAACTGGAAGTTTGAGGGTGAATACTAATGAATGATATTATGCAGCTTTACATAGACCCCGGTACGGGAAGCATGCTTTTTACAGTGCTGATAAGCATTGTTGGATTTCTTGTATATTTCTTCAGAGTTTTGTGGGTGAAGATCAAATTTGCCATATCAAGAGGCAAGACCGACAAGGTTGATTCCGCGAAGATCCCGCTTCTCATCTTTGCAGAGGCCAAGAGGTACTGGGAGGTCTTCGAGCCCATTTGCGCAGAGCTGAATAAGCGTGGCGTTGATATGGTCTACTGGACTACATCGCCTGATGATCCGGTATTGAGTCAGGAGAAATATGAACACCTGAAGGCGGAATTTGTCGGTGAAGGCAACAAGGCTTATGCGAAGCTCAATATGGTAAATGCGGCAGTTATAGTCGCTTCAACACCGGGACTTGGTGTATATCAGTGGAAGCGCTCCAAGTTCGTAAAGCACTATATTCACGTTCAGCATGCAGCTAACGATATCGCCGGATACAGGATGTTCGGTACGGACTACTTCGATTCGATACTTCTGTCAGGCCAGTACCAGATAGATGAGGTAAGGGAGCTTGAGAAGAAGAGATTCCTGCCTGCCAAGGAACTGGAACTTGTGGGTATCCCGTATATGGACACGCTTAGAGCGAAGATCAAGGATAATCCGGTTACTGACAAGAAGAATACCACTGTGCTCCTTGCACCTTCATGGGGTCCTAACAGCATATTCAACAAATTCGGCACTAAAGTCCTCGATTCCCTGATAAACAACACTGATTACGACATTATCGTGAGACCCCACCCCCAGTCTTTCATTGCGGACAAGGACATGATGGAGGGCATACTTGCAAAATATCCTGAGTCAGACAGGCTCAAGTGGGACAGATCTTCCGACAACTTTAATTCGCTCAACAGGGCGGATATCATGATATCTGACTTCTCGGGAATCATTTTTGACTTTACGCTTGCATTCGATAAACCGATCCTGTACGCGGATACGGAATTTAATCCCGATTGTTACGATTATTACTGGCTCGACAGACAGCCGTGGACACTCGAGATCCTTCCGGATCTGGGACTAAAGCTTGACGGAGAGAGCATCGGCGACATTAAGTCGCTGGTAGACAGATGCCTTACAGAGACAAAGTTTAAGGCGGGTAGAGACAAGGCAAGATCCGAGACGTGGGTCTACATGGGTGAAGGTGCCGTAAGGACGGCCGACTTCATCGTGAAGAAATGTGAGGAAGCCAAAGAGAAACCCGCTCAGGCCCAAAAGTAATCATTCATGAGCATTACAGACATATTATTTACTATAACGATCAGGCCTCTCGAAATGCTGTTCGAGTTTATCTTTGGCCTTACGGATTATGTTGTGGAGAATCCGGCGGTAACACTTATCGTCATGAGCCTTGTCATAAATCTCATAGTGCTTCCGCTCTACAGAAGGGCTGATATAATCCAGCAGGAGGCAAGGGATAAGGAGCAAGAGCTGCGTCCGATGGCAGACCATATAAGAAAGTCATTCAAGGGTGACGAGAGAATAATGATGCTGCAGACGTTCTATAAGCAGCAGAACTACAGCCAGTTATCTTCCATGAAGAGTCTCATATCTCTCATGCTTCAGATCCCGTTCTTTATCGCGGCATACAGATTCCTGTCACATCTGCCGATGCTGAAGGGCGTGAGCATGGGGCCCATCGATGATCTGGCATTGCCGGACGGACTTCTTACGGTAAGCGGAGTTACCATCAATCTTCTGCCTGTCGCAATGACTGTTATCAACATCATATCATCAGAGATCTACATGCACGGCCAGCCCTTCAAGAATAAGATAGTTCTGTATCTGTCGGCAGCTGTATTCCTCGTGTTGCTTTATGATTCACCGTCGGGTCTTGTATTCTACTGGACATTCAATAATGTGTTCTCACTTGCTAAGAATATTCTCTACAGATTTAAGAACTCCGGACTGGTATTCAAGATGCTGATGGCGGTTACCGGTATTGTCGGATGCTTCTGGATCGGCAAGACACATAAGGAATTCGAGACGCCTGTACTGATACTGATGCTGTGTATCCTCTATATTCTCGAGATGCCTATGTTGCTGCATTTCATCTCGGGATTTATCAAGAGAAAAAAGGCCAAGAAGACAAAGACATCGAAGAAGGTCCGTAAGCCTTACTCCGGCAACGGCATCATCTTCCTGTTCACGGGTATCTTCATGGCAATACTCATGGGACTCCTCATACCTTCCCAGGTAATATCATACTCTCCCGGAGACTTCATCTACGCATCTGATATCAACGATCCGTCAATATACGTGTATCACAATCTGTGCCTCGCCATCGGCGTATTCGTATTGTGGATCGGGATATTCTACCTGCTGGCATCTGACAAGGTCAGATCAATATTCACGAGGCTCTATCTGGCACTGGCGGCAGTTGCCGTTATTGATTATCTGTTCTTCGATACAAGCATGGGGACGATGTCTGCCGAGCTCGTGTATGACAAGACCTTCATAGTCGATCTCAAGTATAAGATCATCAATCTTGCCATCATATGTGCCGTGGCAATAGTTATCATGATCCTTCATAGATTCCTGCCGAAGCTGATGAGATTTATCATTACTGTCGCGGCGGTTGCGGCGTTCGTCATGGGCGTCATCAATATGTTCAACATTGCCAAGTCGTATAATTATTACTATGCCACAGCCGAGGCAAAAGAGAAGCCGACGATAACACTCACCAGGAACGGGCGCAATGTTCTCGTGCTGATGCTCGACAGGGCCATAGGGTCGTTCGTGCCGTATATTTTCGATGAGAAGCCGGAACTTGTTAAGCAGTTCGACGGGTTCACGGATTATCCGAACACCGTATCTTTCGGAGGACACACGAATTTCGGTGCGCCGGCGCTCTTTGGAGGGTATGAGTATACGCCGGAGAACATGAACAAGAGGAGTGATATGCTCCTCAAGGATAAGCATAATGAGGCACTTCTCGTCATGCCGGTGCTGTTCGGAGAGAACGGCTATCATGTAACGGTGATGGATCCGCCTTATGTCAATTACAGTGAGCTTACGGATACTTCGATCTTCGAGCCTCTCGATTATGTGGATGCATACTCCGTCACAGGCGTGAATAATGCTTACACGAGGGAGATCCATGCCCAGTCCGAGATAGTACGTAAACACAATTTCTTTTTCTACAGCATCATGAAAGCATCCCCCGTCTTCTTGCAGCAGTATTTCTACGCCAACGGCAATTACTGTTCGCTCCATGTTCAGTATGAGTCGCAGGATATGCAGTTCTACACATATCCGCAGGAACATGAGGGCTTGCACAAATCGCTCGGCATGCGTGCGAAGTTCCTCAATGCATATGATGTGCTCGATTCGATGAAGGATATGACACAGATCGTGGATGACGGGCAGGATCAGTTCTTCTACATGGATAATGAGACGTGTCATTTCCCGATACTTCTGCAGGAGCCTGATTTTGTGCCGTCCAACTCTGTTGACAACACGGAATATGATGCGGCTCACGCTCAGAGGATCTGGAACGGCATGAAGCTTGATACCGATGAATACGACAAGATATCCCATTACGAGGTCAATGTGGCGGCATATCTGGCACTTGGCAGGTGGTTCGATTATCTCCGTGAGGAGGGCGTGTGGGACAATACGAGGATCATAATCGTTGCCGACCACGGATTCTGCGCAAATAATTTTGAGAATTTGCTGTACAGGGATCTCGGGATCGATGCCGAGTATGTGAATCCGACCCTTATGGTCAAGGATTTCAACAGCACGGGATTCAATATATCAGAAGAATTTATGACTAATGCAGATGTGCCTACTATCGCAATGAGTGGTATAATAGGCTCGCCGGTCAATCCTTTTACCGGCAAACCTGTCAACAATGATGCAAAATATTCTGCTCCTCAGAGCGTAATCTATTCTGAGAAGTGGAATGCCGCCGACAATGACGGAACGCAGTTCCTGCCCGGACACTGGTATACGGTTCAGGACAATATCTATGACAGAGCAAATTGGAAATACACAGGAGTCAGATAACGGATGACATTATGGGGCATATTGTTCACGATCTTTATAAAGCCGCTTGAGCTGATGTTCGAGTTCATATTTGCCATAGCCAATTCAGTTGTTCCCCATCCCGGTGCGAACATAATAATCACGAGCCTTGCAGTCAACTTCCTGATCCTGCCTCTGTACAGAAGGGCTGATGTCATTCAGCAGCAGGCCAAGGCCAGGGAGAAGGAACTGCGCCCCATGGCAGACCACATCAAGAAGTATTTCAAGGGCGATGAGAGAGTCATGATAATGCAGACCTTCTATAAGCAGGAGCACTACAGCCCCCTGTCTTCCATGAAGAGCCTGATATCACTGCTCCTGCAGATCCCTTTCTTCATAGCAGCATATCAGTTCCTGTCACATCTGCCGCTCCTTGAAGGCGTTAAGATGGGTCCGATCAACGATCTTCTCGCTCCTGACGGATTGCTTGTCATCGGAGGGATCACTATCAACGTTCTGCCGATCCTTATGACAGTCATCAACATTGTGTCATCAGAGATCTACACACACGGACAGCCGTTCAAGGATAAGATAGTACTGTATCTGTCGGCTGCAATATTCCTCGTATTGCTCTACAATTCTCCTGCAGGTCTTGTGTTCTACTGGACGCTCAACAATGTGTTCTCGCTTGCTAAGAATATATTCTACAAGCTGAAGAATCCGGGGTTTGTGTTCAAGTGGGTATGCGCAGTTGCAGGTGTGGCAGGCATCGTGGCATTGTTCATATACAAAAAGCAGCTTGGAGGCAGGAAGTTCGGCTTCCTTATGGCCTTCTGCATCGCGATAATACTGCCGCTTATCGTTCATTTCATTCCGCAAAGGAAGAATAAGAAGGAAGCGCGTCCGCTTACCAGGGGCGACAAGATGCTCTATCTTGCAGGAAGCCTGTTCATGACTTTCTTTACGGGATTCCTTATCCCTTCGGCAGTTGTTGCATCTTCTCCCGGAGATTTCATGTTCATATCAAGGCTGGAGAATCCCGACCACTACGTATGGTATACGCTCTGCATAGGCATCGGCGTGTTCTTTGTATGGCTCGGCATATTCTATCTCCTTGCCTCAGACAGGGCGAAAAGGATTTTTGCGGCCGTCATAGTCGCAGTTTCTGCGATCTCCGCTGTCGATTACCTGTTCTTCGGCACAAAACTGGGAACACTGTCCGCAGAACTGGAGTTGGATAACGGCCTTGAGTATTCCACGCAGACAATCCTGATCAACGCGGGAGTGGTCGTTTGCACGGCCATCGTGGTCCTCCTCATGGTCAGATTCATACCCGGCGTGACGAGGTTCATCGTGCTTGCCGCCGCTGTGGCATCATTCGGTATGGGTATTTACAATGTTTACAATACCGGCAAGTCGTTCCGATACTACGAAGAGCACACGAGGATAACCGAGCAGCCGAAGATCACGCTGTCACGCAACGGCAAGAACGTCATGGTCATCATGCTCGACCGCGCCATCGGATGCATTGTTCCTTATCTTTTTAACGAGAGTCCCAAGCTTAAGAAGCAATTTGACGGTTTTACGTGCTACACGAGAACCATGTCCTTCGGTGCACATACGAATTTCGGTGCGCCGGCATTGTTCGGAGGTTATGAGTACACGCCGGAGAACATGAACAAGCGCAGCGACGTTCTCCTCAAGGATAAGCACAACGAGGCACTGCTCATGATGCCCGTCCTGTTCAGTTCCAACGGCTACAAGACGACGGTCATGGATCCGCCGATCGCCAATTACAGCACGCTCTGCGACCTGTCCATCTTCGACGAGTACGAGAATATCGATGCATATGTCGGCATGGGCGTACAGAACGACTACAAGGATGAGATCCTCACACAGTCGATATCCGTAAGAGAGCGCAACTTCTTCATGTACAGCATGTTCAAGACTGCCCCCGTACTTATTCAGGAGACAGTATATAATGACGGCAATTACCAGTCTCTCGACGTAAAATACTACGATGATGAGGGCTTTACATATCATTACCCGCAGAGAAGAACGAATCTGTCAATATCGACGGGCATCAGGGCTCCGTTCATGAATTCATATGCGGTGCTCGAGAAGATGAAGAGCTTTACGGAGATAGTGGATACAGGTGAGAACTGCTATTTCACCATGAACAACAATACTCCTCACTATCCGAATCTTCTCCAGACTCCCGGATTCGTTCCGGCTGAACATGTCGATAATACCAGGTATGACAAGATCTATTCATCCAAGGTGTATAACGGCGTTCCGCTCCGCTATCTGGAGTATCCGCAGGTGTCACACTATCACGTGAACATGGCAACATATAAGCGCCTCGGCGAGTGGTTCGATTACCTGAGAGAGCAGGGTGTATGGGATAATACAAGGATAATCCTCGTTGCGGATCACGGCTTTGATGTGGGCTATCTGGACAGCATGGTATTTGATGATCTGGATTTTGACGTGACCTTTGTCAACCCCGTCCTGATGGTAAAGGATTTCAACAGTACCGGATTTACGATATCAGAAGAATTCATGACCAATGCCGATGTTCCCACTATCGCGCTGGAAGGTCTTATCGATAACCCCGTCAATCCGTTCACGGGCAACCCTATCAACAATGATGCCAAGTTCGCAGGCGACCAGCACGTTATAATGTCCGAGGTGTGGAAGACAACCGAGAATAACGGCACCACATTCCTGCCGGGCAGCTGGTATGCCGTTCATGATGCGATTGACGACAGAGCGAACTGGACATATTTAGGAGAATACTGATAATGAGAGATCTGTTGACGCTTTATATCGATCCGGGAACGGGAAGCATGCTCTTCACCGTGTTGATCGGTATATTCGGATTCCTGATATATATTGCGAAGATTGCTTTCGTCAAGATCAAATTCGTGCTCACCAGAGGCAAGATAGACAAGACAGAGTCTGATAAGATCCCTTATTTGATCTTCGCCGAGGACAAGAGGTACTGGCAGATGTTTGGGCCCGTCGTAGACGAGTTCGAGAAGCGCGGGATCGACGTGGTCTACTGGACGACGACTCCCAATGACCCGGTGCTCGATCTCAAGTATGAGCACGTGAAGTTCGTATTTGCCGGTGAGGGCAACAAAGCCTACGCCAAGCTCAACATGGTCAACGCCTGCATTATCCTGGCGACCACTCCCGGCCTCGAGGTCTACCAGTGGAAAAGATCCAAATTCGTTGATTATTATGTTCACATGTTCCACTCGGTGGGCTGCGGCGGATACAGGCTCTACGGCATGGATTACTACGATGCGATCATCTGCGCCGGCCAGTATCAGATCGACGTGATCAGGGAACTCGAGGCAAAAAGGCACCTGCCCGCCAAGGATCTCAAGCTCGTGGGCATGCCTTATTTCGACGCGATGAAGGCCAAAGTCGAGAAGGCTAAAGCGGAGAAAGCGTCAGCAGATAAAGACGTATCCGTGAAGGATGATCACGTCGGCAAGTCCAAAACAACAGTGCTTCTCGCTCCTTCCTGGGGCGGCAGCAGCATCTTCAACAGACTCGGCTCTTCCGTTCTGGAGGAACTGGTCAAGACAGACTACGATATCATCGTAAGACCTCATCCCCAGTCATTCATTGCAGAGAAAGCTCTGATGGACGAACTCATGAGCAAGTTCCCCGACAGCGACAGGCTCAAGTGGGACAGGTCCGCTGACAACTTTGAGACACTCAACAAAGCGGATATCCTTATCTCGGACTTCTCCGGCGTCTTCTTCGATTTTGCACTCGTATTCGACAAGCCAATCATGTACATGGATACCGATTACGACAACGGCTGGTACGACTACTATTGTCTCGACGACCAGACATCATGGATCATGCACACCCTGCCCAAGCTCGGCAAGGAGATCACCAAAGACAATCTGCCCAACATAGGAAGCCTTATCAAGGAGTGTCTCAACAGCTCTGAATTCTCGTCAGGCAGAGATATCGCCCGTCAGGAGACATGGGTCAACATAGGTGAAGGCGCCGCAAGAACAGTAGATTACCTGACAGCAAAGTATGAGGAGATAAAAGGGAGCAAGTAAGCTCGATGCCCTGCCCCGGAACTCAGTCGCACTTCGCGGGGATGAGTGCGTGTTAAAACTCTTTGTATGCTTACCCGCTCGTGCTCAAAGGAGTTCCGGGACAGGGCATTGGGCTTCACTGGTGGTAGCTAGAGTGACTGGGGGGCCCGCGGAAGTCCGCTCGCAAGCAGCTGCGGGCTTGACTGGTGGCCGGATCGACAGAGGTATCCATAACAAACG